>NZ_CP059973.1:909487-1212650 GCF_009193295.2 Bacteroides luhongzhouii
TTGCAGGGTCTATTTCTCTTTTCAGAGGAAAGCGGAGCAATCGTTTTCGTTTACAAAGGCAAAGCAAGCACGGGGCTTTACGTCGGCTAAAAGGTCAGGCGGCTGCGCCGTTTCCCAATAAATCTTCCTCTCGCTTCGCTGCGAGCGTATTTATCGGGAAAACCTTGTATCCGACCGCCCCGTGCAAAAGAGCCTTTGAAAACGGAAACGACCGCCCCGCCACCCACCGACCGAAAGGAAAAAAATAAGGTGGGGTTACGGGCAAGCAGGCGGCAGGGACAGCCATAGCCGAAAGGCAGACGGGCAGGCAGACGGCACGCCGCAGGGTATTTACGGAGAAAATACCGTAGCTTATTAGGGAATTTTCCGAGCCGCAATACTACGTATCGCTGAAAATTCCCCAATAAGGCAAGGGGTAAGCCCCTCTGCACACCCCATCGGGGACGGCATTTGCCGCCCCGAAGATACGAAAAATCATTGTTTCACAAGTCAAGGAAGAAAGGAAAAATATATGGGTTTCGTAGTTTTACACATGGAAAAGGCGCACGGCAGCGACAGCGGAACGACCGCACATATCGAGCGTTTCATCATACCGAAGAACGCCGACCCCACACGCACGCACCTAAACCGCAGGCTTATCGAATACCCCGACGGGATAAAAGACCGTTCGGCGGCTATACAGCAGAGATTAGAAGAAGCGGGGCTGACACGCAAAATCGGAAGCAACCAAGTACGGGCAATCCGCATCAACGTATCGGGAACGCACGAGGACATGAAGCGGATAGAGGAAGAGGGGCGTTTGGACGAGTGGTGCGCCGACAATCTGAAATACTTCGCCGACACGTTCGGAAAGGAGAACATCGTGGCGGCTCACCTGCACAGGGACGAGGAAACGCCGCACATACACGTTACACTCGTCCCCATCGTCAAGGGAGAGCGCAAGCGCAGGAAAAGGGAGGAACAGACGAAGAAGCGATACCGCAA
Source organism: Bacteroides luhongzhouii (assembly GCF_009193295.2). Taxonomy (NCBI): domain Bacteria; kingdom Pseudomonadati; phylum Bacteroidota; class Bacteroidia; order Bacteroidales; family Bacteroidaceae; genus Bacteroides; species Bacteroides luhongzhouii. The sequence continues at coordinate 910,472 of NZ_CP059973.1, forward strand.
GAAGCCGACCGACACCGTGAGGCTGTGCGCAGACGATATTATGACACGGCTGAAATTGAAGTCCTACCAAGATACCTATGCCGTGGCGATGGCGAAATACGGGCTGCAAAGGGGCATAGACGGCTCGAAAGCTCGCCACAAGTCCACGCAGCAGTATTATCGGGATATACAGAAACTCTCCGACGACCTCAAAGCGGAAGTGGTGGATTTGCAGCAGCAGAAAGAAACGGCACAGGAGGAACTAAGACGGGCGAAAAAAGAAATACAGACCGAGAAGCTGAAAGGGGCGGCAACCACCGCAGCCGCCAACATCGCCGAGAGCGTCGGTTCTCTTTTCGGCAGTAACAAGGTCAAGACGCTGGAAAGGGAGAACACCGCCCTGCATAAGGAGGTAGCCGACCACGAGGAAACCATCGAAGCCCTGCAAGATAGGATACAGACCATGCAGGCAGACCACAGCAGGGAGATACGGGAAATGCAGCAAAAGCACGGCAGGGAGATAGCCGACAAGGACACAAGGCACAAGCAGGAAATATCGTTTCTGAAAACGGTAATCGCAAGGGCGGCAGCATGGTTTCCCTATTTCCGTGAAATGCTCCGTATCGAAAACCTCTGCCGCCTTGTCGGGTTCGATGAAAGGCAGACCGCAACGCTCGTCAAGGGAAAGCCGTTGGAGTATGCAGGGGAACTCTACTCGGAGGAACACGGACGGAAATTCACGACCGAAAGGGCAGGTTTCCAAGTGCTGAAAGACCCCACGGACGGGACTAAATTGGTTCTTGCCATCGACCGAAAGCCCATTGCCGAGTGGTTCAAGGAACAGTTCGAGAAGTTAAGGCAGAACATACGCCGACCTATACAACCGCAAAGGAAAGGCAAGGGATTCAAGCTATAAATGTTAAATCCTGCCCGATTTGCCGAAAAAAGTGCGGTACGCTGTTCGTGGTGTACTGCACTTTTTTTATATTTGTTCGCAAGGTGATATACTTGAAGAAAATAACAGCCGATTTCGCTGTTAGCACAATGTTATGCGGCAGCTTAAAAGACGACACCAAACCAGAAAAATCATCTTGACAACCACCCGACTTTGAACTACGAAGGATGAAATTTTTCAGGGACAACTTCCAGCATTTCCAAAAAACAGTTTACCCATTGACTTGGAGACAAACAAACAATTTGAGCATTAAGGTTTAAACCGAATTTTTCCGAAATTGACCTGACCTGACTTTTCCTGAAAATCGACTTTAAAGCTGTTTTTACAGATAAATCAGGTTTCTCTAACAGACAGGAAATAAATGCTAAGTATTTGGCTTTAAACTTAAAATCAAAAAATAACTGTTTTCTTTTAATGTTTAACAGGGCTGATTTGACAGTTGGCGGTGGAAAGAAACTTTCAGGACCTACCTCATAGACAAGTTTCAAATCAAAAAAAGTATGATAGAAAACGGTATATGGATTGTAAAGCTTCCTCGAAAATAACTTTTGTGTAGGTTCTAACTGAAGGACAATGGAACCTCCCAGAAAATTTCCAAGACTCTCAAACATCAGGATTTTGAAAATATCGGAAGTAATGCCATAAGGAATATTTGACACCACTTTGAAAGGAAATTTCGGAACTGCAAAATTCCTAAAATCACAACCGACAACTTGAACATTTCGGGCATCAGAAAATAATTTTCGTAAATGTTCAACCAAAGCTGTGTCGTTTTCAATAGCAACAACATTGTTGGCGATTTTTAATAAATGAACAGTAAGAAACCCCTTGCCTGCCCCAATATCTAAAACCGTATCCTGATTACTTATATTTGCTTGTCTTATTGCATCTTTTATTAGCACTTTATCAATAGTAAAGTGCTGACCCGTAAAACGAACGGGCAATTTCTTTTTTGTCATTAGTAACTTCTTACAGGTGAATACTTGACTGCAAATTTAGTAACTTTGCATGAAAAATTAACGAGAAAGAAGAGAAAATGAAAACCGACCGCATAACATCACCTATACGCAAGCAGGGGTTTCGTGCTTCGTAGGACAGTTAAGTGGTAAATTTAAAGTTCAGTTCTTCGTAGGAAGTTCAGTGGTTAAAATCCCTGCCTGCGTATAGCTGAGAACCGTTATCAACCTCGAAAAGCAAAAATACAATGAATAGAATATTAACACTATACCTCTTTTTGCTATTGTGTGGCACGGCTTCCGCACAACAAATAGTAAAATGGGACGATTTACAGACTATAACGGATAACGCACGGCGCACGGTCTATTATGAAAAAGGCAGTAAACAGCCGTTGCAGGGAGAATATCGCATTATACGAGGGCTTGACGAGGAGCGTGTTAAACTTTCCGACGGCATAATAAACGGTGATTATCTCCGCTATCGTGATGGGGTACTGCGTGAATCGGGCATATATGCCAAAGGAAAGCGCAACGGCATATTCACGGAGTATTACCAAGATGGCGTTACTCCCCGAAAAGAAACACCCATGCAGCAAGGCAAGATAGACGGAACTGTAAAGACCTATTTTCGTAACGGCAAAATAGAAATCGAAAAGGAGTATAGGCAGAGTGTGGAGAGCGGACGGGAACGCCGCTTTGACAGCAAGACGGGTGAGCAGATTTTTGAATCTCATTATATAGACGGCAAAAAAGAGGGTGAGGAATGGGAAATATTCGAGGATGGGCGCACGCTTCGCAGCAGGACTACACGACACTACCGTAACGGAAAACTTGACGGCTTTTATCGTGTGGAATCGACACGGGACGGAAAACCCTATATAACCATCGAGGGGCAATACACCGACGGCGAGAAATCGGGACGTTGGAAACAGTACAACGCCACCGATGACACAACCCATGAATGGGATGAATGATTTTCTTTTTTCGCAAGTTGATTTTATAAAATTGCCACCGAAAGTTCGTACTTTCGGAAAAAGATGTTATATTTGCAAATGAAAGAGTTATTTGACAGCATAGCAACGCAAAACGCTGAAATTCGCACAGTTGCTAAATCGTTACTTCTATTTCTCAAATAATTCGCTAAAAGTTTATTTCTCAATCGGTTAAGTCAAACCGAGAAAAATCTAAAATAATAATGTTCGTCCGCCATTTGTGCATGGCAGCTTATCTGATAGCCTGTTAAACAAATTAAAAGTATTAGAACTTTCTTCATAAATATACATATCTTCTATCCTTCCGTTTGAGTTACCAAATGTAGGCAAAATCACAGCAGAAAGATAGTAAATATATCTCAATGAATGAAAGAATAGTCCTATTTTTCTATTCGGATACGCGCGTCAACTGCTACAACGGCTTTTGGTGTAGCTAAAAGCAGAACCAAACCGGAAGACACATCTTTCAGCACCTCCACAAAAACACCTCCCAAACCGCAAAGTACCACACTGTCACTTTTAGCAATAACAATACCTTCTTTATACCTGAAACAGGATTATTGAGCATCTCTATCATATAGCGTTCTCATTCCCTGACAATGGCTACCGTATCTATTTTGTATCTATATGCCCCCAAAAGCCCTGTCAAATATCAGTAGTTATCACCTCAACTATTAATAACTACCTCCTTAATTATTAATAATTGAAAACCCCATCAGAATACTTTAAAATCAAACATGGCTACTTAGGAAAACAAATATTAGCACATCAGAGAAATACCTAATAACCAATCAAGAAAAACTGGCTTAATACAGAAGAGAATTCAGTCAGTAAATCCTTGCGCTGTTCGCCGTCAGCAGCAAACAAAGCGGTAGACAATATTTCTCCTATCGCTCCATCGGGTGTAACCACAGCTATCTGTTGAACGCCTTCCACCAATTTCCCGTTTCGAGGAGAAACAATATGCCGACGTTCAGGAGAGTCATTACCGGAGGTTGTAAGACACTCATTATGAAGAAGTATATTATTGACTTTCCATCCCGATCCTACCGGATGATTACCTAAAGCAAGGACGGAACTGTTTCCTATATTTATCAATGCATTCTCTATCAAAAACTCATTCAGTATGCTTTTAATTGTATCCAAAGCATACCCTTTAAGAAAGCCGGATAAGTTGACAGTAACTCCCGGTTGTGAGAAATAGATGCTATGATCTTCGACTGATAAATGAACCGATTGTATCGTGTTCTGATTGTAATTTTCCGAATGGACTGTAATATCAAAACACCCCAGAGTCTTCCCGTTATATTTCAGGCATAAATCAATCATTGAATAGAGTTCTTCGCTAAGAACAACTGGTGAAGTCGGAGCTGTTCGGTTGACAAAAGACAATTCGCTGGCCGGATCATAAAAGTTCGCCATCTTTTCCAACCGGCACAATGCGTCATAAATACGATTAACCACAAGCAACAATTCTCTTTCCGTTTTCTGGCTATACAGGATAATATCCACCCGTGTATGCATGGAAAGAAACCAGGCATAAAGCAGTCCATTACCTTCATGGGATGGTTTATACATATGTTGAATAGGGACTTGCATCGTATAGTAGGACAAATTAGGCACAGATTACACGGATTTTACGGTTGTTCCAATGAAATAGCAACCGCGTAATCCGTGTAATCCATGCCTGAGTAAAAATCATAAGGAATTTTGACGTATCTCCCACAATAACATGGAATACGCCTTATTTCAGTTCTTTAATCTTCACATTTTTGAACCATACTTCGTCTCCGTGGTCCTGAAGAAGTATATTTCCTTCCTCCGGATTTCCGAAATTAGGCCAGTTTTTATATTTACTGTATGCTACCAATGCATTCCACATATCATTGTTACGATCATATTCAATCAATTTAACGCCGTTCAACCAATGTTCTACATGGTTACCTTTTACGATAATGGTAGCTGTATTAAATTCTTTCTTGTTGAAAGGTTTATTCTTAGGAGCCGGAATCAAATCATACAACGACCCTAGCTTTCTGTTACCTTTCACACCCAGTTTTGCATCAGGATGTTTGTCATCATCAAGAATCTGGAATTCACAACCGATAGCAGAACCTGCACCTTTATTCATATCCGGGTTTACGAAATATTTAATTCCGCTATTTGCACCTTCAGTAATCTTAAAATCTACTTTCAGAATAAAGTTCTTGTATTTACGGGTAGTCACAATATCACCGCCATTAGCTGATTCAGCACCACCACTCTTCATTACTTTCAGAATACCATCTTCTATCTTCCAGCCTTTTGCGGGGAAAGTAGAAAGTTTAGCTCCTCTCCATCCATCAGTAGTCTTGCCATCCCATAATAGAGTCCATCCTTCTTTTGCTTCGTTCGGAGAAATCGTATTGGCAATCAGGTTCACTTCCGGTGCAGCTTGCGCTTCCGGTGTCTGATAGCGTTCTACGTCCGTCGTACAAATGCGGATATCTTTCCAACTAACTGTTTTACCTTCATCTGCCGCATTTCCAATGGCGTGCACTTGCAAAGCAATGAAGCCCACAGGAGTCATATCATCCCAGATATTAGCACAAGGTACTCCGTTTATCCAAGTACGAATTGAGTTACCTACAGCCTCAATACGGGCTTTATTCCATGCGTTATTCTTAAAAGCGGTTTTTGCCGACGGATTCAGCGTCAAAGGATAAAGCCAGTTTCTACGTGCCTCATCATAGATACCACCTGACCAAGCGCGTTTGGAAGGATCGATCTCAAACTGATAACCGTGTACACGACCTTTCTTATAATCTTTCTTGCTTTCACTGCGAAGCTGTACCCCGGAATTTAAACCATCATCTACCTTAAAATCAAACTCAAGGATAAAGTCACCATAATTCTTTGTCGTTGCTAAAAAAGTATTGGGTGTTCCCATCTTAGATACACCGACAATGGCACCATCTACAATTTTATACTCGGCTTTGCCATTCAATTTCTTCCATCCTTTCAGGTTTTTTCCATTGAAAAGAGGCTCCCAATTCTGTGCACCTAAAGAAGCGGCGCAGAATAAAAGTAAAGTTAATACGATATTCTTCTTCATAATCATTGATTAGTCTTTCCCCATCCCCTTACATTCGAAAAAGGGATGGAAAAAGCCATTTTCTATTTATAATTTATAAAATTCATCCCAGCCTTTACGCGGCGGAAGTCCCGCCAACATTGCATTAGCAAACTCATTATTTGTAATTTGCTTCGTACGAGGATCAAAGAACAACTGTGTATTAAGTCGTTGAGCCATCACACCCAGTGAGAATACCTGACTCAACACTCCATTGATTTCGAACGGAGAACGCGTCTTTTCAATACCGTTACATGCCAACAAGAAGTTTTCGAAGTGATTGGAAGGGCTTTTAGGAACTTTCGGCAACTTGTCTGCCATCTCTTTTGCTTTCTCCTCCGGAATAATAGACAAAGTGCTTCCATGACTACCACCCTTGAAGATCAAATCCTTAGTATAAATGATCTTTCCGGGATTCAACTTAGATTTCGGAGTATCTCCCTGATTAGTTACCGGGATGTTCGGATCTAGTCCCGAAACTCCATAACCGGCAGGAATAGGAGGAAGATTATCCAGACCATCATACCAGGTAATATCTACCGGTGGCATTCCTTTACGTTGCGGGAAACGGAAGAGAATCGTGGAAGAATATGGGAAGAAATAATCATTATGCCCTTTTGCGTATTGCATAGTGACCTCATAAGGCAATCCCAGTTCCAGAAATTCGTGAGCCGTATCAAGGATATGTGCTCCCCAGTCGCCCAATGCACCCATACCAAAATCATACCAACAACGCCATTGTCCCAAATGATAATCTTTATTATACTCGTGATAAGGAGTAACTCCGAGCCAAGTGTCCCAGTCCAGATCTTTCGGCAGTTGCTGTCCCGAAGGAAGCTTATAGATATTAGTGTCCCACTTATGCCAACGGCGCGGGTTATTCATGTGGGCAGTGATAGCAGTAACGTCTTTGATAATTCCCGCATCCATCCAGGCTTTAAACTGGAAATAGTTTGCTTCAGAATGTCCCTGATTTCCTACTTGAGTAACCAAGTTCGGACGTTTAAGCGCAGCTTGCATCAACAGTTCCGCTTCATAGAAGGTACGTGCCAGCGGTTTCTCTACATATACGTGCTTTCCGGATGCCAAAGCCAGCATACTGATCGGGAAATGCGAATGGTCGGGAGTAGCAATTGCTACAGCATCAAATTCGTTACCGGCCTTATCAAACATTTGGCGGAAATCCCTAAACTGCTTTGCTTTCGGATATTTAGCCATTATCTTTTGTGTATGTTTGGCACCCATATCTACATCACATAAAGCCACCACTTCCACCATACCTGTCCGTGCAAAGTCTTCAATAATCTGCTCTCCACGGTTACCAATACCGATATAAGCAATCTTCACTTTGTCACCTCTTCCTTTTTTAGGTGAAGCGGTTTGCGCATGTAATAAATCACCGGTTCCCAATGCCAATCCGGCTGAAGCCATCGACATCGTTTTCAAAAAATCCCTTCGTGTTACCATAAATTATTTATTTTCATTGATATTGATTAAGTTCTTCTTTAAAATTATGCAAGAAAACTATCAACTCCTGCTTTTCTTTTTAAACAGTGCTTGCATTCCATAAAACAAGAGACGCAAAATCCCCCAGAAAGCATAAAGCACAAAAGTAAATATAATTATATAAAAAATAGACGTTATCATCTCCGTAAATGGCGCATGATAAGCAATAATTGCATAAAGATGTATCAAATTAGATACTACGAAACAAACGAGTAAAGTGATTAACTCAATTTTCTTACGTCGTGCGGTTACAATCGTGTCTTTCATATTGCTTCGGGTGTTTTTACAGATTGATGGTTCAGATAGTCTATTTTATACTCATCAGGGAAATAAAGCGTCCGTTCTTCTTCCAATGCCTGATGTCCCAACAAACAGAGCATACTTGCATAATATCCTTCTTCCGCGATGTTTTTAGGTTGTTTTTGTGTTATGACGGCCTCAACAAAAGCTTCCAACAACAATGATGTACCATCGCTCTTGGGACGTTCTCCGATAATGAATTCTCCTTTGTTTTCGTTTGCAGTTTCCGGTGCCCAGCTTGTTCCGGCAAAAGGCAGAGAATCGAATACCTTGTTCTCCCAGTCATTCACCATCTGCAGGAAGGCCGGTGCAGGAGCTACACTCTCAAAGTAATATTTTCCCTTTTCCGGTTCTACCGTTCCGAGATTACCCATGATCTGTTCTTCCAGTCCATAGAATTTATTGGAAATGACAGAATCGAATGTCATCTTTACCCCATCATCAAACACATATACACAACTCACATTGTCATACACATCCCTGCCGTCTTTCCAATAAGTGATGGCACCGTGTCCCATCACCTTTTCGGGTATCTTACGCAAAGCCCAGCTTCCGATCTGAAGCTGATGGCAAGCGAGTTCCGTCATCAATCCTTTTGAGAACTCCTTGTAAAGACGCCAGTTTATCAGACGTTCCAGATTGGGTGAAGGCACCGAACGTCTCCAATCCCCATTCCGGTTCCAGAAGGTACGGATTGCATTTATTTCACCGAAGGTACCCGCATGAATCATCTCCATTGCTTTAATGTAACGAGGATCGAACAGACGCTGTTGCCCTGTGAAGAATATTTTTCCCGTGCTACGGTGTTTCTGATACATACGATAACATTCCTCCATCGTGAAACCTATCGACTTTTCGCAAAAAACGTGCTTTCCTGCGTCAAAAGCATCCAGCACTATCTTACAATGCGAACTAAGAGGAGTAGCCACGAGTATGGCATCTATCGACTTATCTTCCAACACTTCTCGATAGTCACCGTACACCTTGGCATTAGGAACGAGCTTCAGTGCTTTTTCAATAGACGGTTTATAAATGTCGCACAATGCAACAATATCGACTTTAGGATTTTTAGTCAGAAATCCCATTAAAAACTGTCCCCGGGAACCGGGACCGATAATTGCCAAACGACACTTTTCGTTTGAGGTGTTCATCACCTCCGAAAAAGCAGAAAGCCAAGGGCTTGCTGCAAGAAGAGTGCCAGCCCCGGCTATGCCTAAATTCTTTAGAAAATCCCGCCTGCTAATAGGGGTATGTTTCATGCTTGTAGGATTTAAGATTATAATTGTTTTATCTGGAAATCAGTTATTAAATATAGGTGCTTTTTGTGTTTCGTAAGAAGGAGATCCTCCCTCTACATAAGGCCAACCCTCTTTATCCCACTTAATCTGGTCCAGCAACAGAATACGTCCATTCTCCGGAGCCGATCTTGCAAAACCATGATACAGAAGCCAGTCCTGTCCGGCATCATCCCGGATAATCTGTGAACCGTGCCCATTGCCTACAAAATGATCATTCGCACCTATCACCAAAGAATAACCATTCTTCAACATCGGTTTACCCGTCTTATCTTTGTACGGCCCCCATACCTTTTTAGAGCGACCCACTACGACCTTATATGTGCTTTCCACTCCTCTACAGCAACTTCCGATAGAAGCAAACATATAATAATAACCGTCGTGCTTATGAACATAGGCAGCTTCAAAAGCTGTTCCTGCTATTTTCTTTTTTTCCGCTCCCGGCATCAACGACAAGCCATCCGCAGTCAGTTCAATAACATATATCCCCCGAAAGCTGCCCCATACCAAATAGTTTCTCCCCTCATACTGCAGGAGACTGGGATCAATCGAGTTCTGCACACCGATCTCATTACTGCGAAACATCTTACCATGATCCGTAAAAGGTCCTTGCGGAGAATCGGCAGTAGCTACTCCAATGCCGCACGTTTGTTCTCCTCCCCACACCGACATCGCATAATAAAGCACATATTTACCGCTAATATAATTGATGTCCGGTGCCCAAATTCCAGCTTTAGGTTCAAATCTGGGACGAGTTTTATTCGTGAATGCCGTGTTGCAATACGTCCATTCCACCAAATCTTTCGATTTCATTATCGGAACATTCCTGGTAGATTCGGTAGCATACACATAAAAATAACCATCCGCAGCCTTAATCACCGTAGGGTCGGGCATGGCAATATCCACAACCGGATTCTTATAACTCATCGCAGACTTTGTCTGTGCTTTTCCCTGTGAAAAACAAACACCTATCATGAATACGAAAACGAACAAATTTACATACTTTTTCATCAAATCATTCTTTTAAAAGCTCCTTTTTACCTAATCTTTATAGCTATAAATCAATATTAACTTACAAAATCTTTGGGTAACACTCCAAATTGTTTCTGGAAACACTTGGCAAAATAAGACGGAGAATTAAACCCTACCATATAGCAAATCTCATTCACCCGGTTTTCTCCTTCTTTCAATAATTGAGCCGCTCTCTTCAAACGTTCCAGTCGGAGATACTCATTCGGACTCAAATCCAAGACACCCTTTATCTTCCGATAGAAATTGGAACGACTCATATTCAGGCTATCCGCCATATCATCCATACTAAATTCCGGATTACTATAATTCACCTGGATAACCTCATTCAGTTTCTTTATAAAATCTTCGTCAGCTTTTGTCAACGCCATCGTATTGGCCGCCACAAAAGGAGACTGTGCAAAAGCCTTACGTAATTTCTCTCTATTCTGAATAAGGCTGGAAGCACAAGCCTGTAAATATTCCACAGAGAAAGGTTTCTCCAGATAAGCGTCTGCTCCCAATTCCATTCCCTCTATCTTAGACTGGATATTCGTCTTCGCAGTCAACAGTATAACGGGAATATGGCTATAATTCAAATCCGACTTGATCGTCTTACACAGTTCAAAACCATCCATCACAGGCATCACAACGTCACTAACCACTAGATTCACATAATTACCGTCCAACACTTGCAACGCTTCCGCACCATTAGCGGCAGTCAATACAGTATATTCTCTCGCCAACTGACGCACCACAAAGGCAAGCATATCCGGATTATCTTCCACAACCAATACCGTAGGACGGTTATCCTTCTTTTCCACCTCTCCCGCAGGAACTTCGCTCATCCTGTCTATTTCAACTTCCGGTTCCGGTGTTAAGGTTATTGTCATATCCTGAACTATCGGCAAAGTCAGACAGAAAGTATTATTTTCTTCCCCTTCTCCCATAGCCAGAGTTCCTTGATGCAGTTCTGCCAACGAACGGGAAAGAGCTAAGCCGATTCCTGTTCCAGTGGTCACCTTTCCATCTTCTTTTTCATTGAAACGAACGAAAGGTTTAAATATCTCCTCCTTCATTTCATTGGGAATAATCACTCCATCATTCTCCGTACGAATACAGAATGAATTATTCTCATCCGCTTCCGGCACCTCCAAAGATATGTGTACGTAACTTTCAGCATACTTCACCCCATTGTTCAACAAATTACTGATAATCTTCGTAAACGCCTCCCGGTTCACATGTGCATAAAAGTCCTTCTCAGGCACTTGCAAAGTGAATTCCAAACCTTTCTGTTTGGCAAGGGAAGTGAAACGCACATGAGTCTCTTTCAGTACCTCCGTCACATTGCATTTCGCAAAATTCAACCGGAATCCCTGGCTTTCCGTTTTACGGAAATCAAGCAACTGATTAGTCAGATTCAACAATCGTTCTGTATTCTGTTTCATTACGTTCAGGTCCTCCCGTGTTTCCGCATCAACCTGTTTCTTCAATATGATGTTTTCCAACGGACCTTTAATCAATGTCAACGGCGTACGTATTTCATGGGCTACATTGGTAAAGAAATCAATCTTTGCATGGTAAACCTCGCGCTCCTTCTCCTGCTCGAATTTTTCCATCTGCCTGCGGTGCTTGCTATTACTGCGTCTCTTGAAATACATAACTGTATATAAAGAACAGCCGATGATCAGCAAAGCATACACGCAATACGCCCATATTGAAAGATAGAAAGGAGGAAGAATATGCACTTCCAATGACACTTCATCGTCACTCCATACTCCATCACTATTGGCAACTTTCATCTGGAAGGTATAATCACCATATCGAAGATTGGAATAGGTAACAATAGGGCTTTCACCAACTGTCAACCAGTCTGTATCAAAGCCTTCCAACTTATACATAATCCGGCTTGTCTTGGGAGCCTGAAAATCCAGCGCGGCTACACGGAAAGAAAAAGAATTCTGATTAGACTGGAGAACAAGCTGGTCAGAGAAAGTAATACTCTTTTCCAGCGGGGAGCCCGACTCACCAGCATATACTTCCTTTCCAAACAGAAAGAAATCTGTAATTACAATAGACGGGAGAAACTTGTTTTCCGAAAAATTCTTGGGATTAAAAGCTATAAAGCCATCGATACTACCTAAATAAATCGTACCATCCTCGGCCTCAAAACTCGAACGATAATTAAACTGGTCGCCCAACAATCCATTGGAGGTAGTATATACTTTCATGACTCCAGTTGTGGGTTGGAAGCAAACCAGACCATTATTGGTTGTCAACCACAAAAGGCCGTTCTTGTCTTCCACAATCTGATATACAACATCATTCGGCAAGCCAGCAGATAAATTATAGTTGGTAAATGTCTCCGTATCCGGCTGAAAACGACAAAAGCCTCCTCCTTGAGTAGTCAGCCAGATTTGCCGGTGAGAGTCTTCAAAGATACTTAATACCTTGTCGTATGGAAGACTTTTCGGGTCATTTTCATCGTGCAAATAATTCTTCCATTTCTTCTCACTCACATTGTAGCAATAAGCTCCATTTGCATAAGTTGCCAACCATAGATTCCCTCCGGAGTCCTCCTTTATGTCATACACAAACCGACCGTTCAGTTCCGGTATCCGGTCGAAATCATCAGACTGTTTATTATATCGGAGCAAGCCGAACAAAGTTCCCAGATAAATATCACCTGTCGTTGTGCAGCAAATAGAGAAAACACTATTATCTATCAATGAACGAGGAGAATCCGTTTTCTGATAAGTTTTCACGATAGCTCCCGTACGCGTATCTACTACTTTCACTCCTTTTGAGAAGGTTCCCACCCAAAGATAATCGCCAATTAAACACAAACCATGCACATTGGTAAAAGCACTGCTGGGCGTAAAAAAGGAGAAAGTTTTGGTCTTGGGGTTGAAACGGTTCAAACCACCGTCTTCCGTACCAATCCACAGGATACCTTGATTATCCTGACAGAACTCACGTACTCGCTTCCCACGCAAACCATTATCAGTCCCTTTGGGATAATATTTCTCGAAATACGTATAAAAACGAGGATAGTAATTCACACCGCCAAAATAAGAACCAATCCAGATACCACCCTCGCGATCCTTACACAATGAATAAATAGCATTGTCGGATAAAGAATAAGGGTCGTTGATCGAACTGCGCAAATGAACGTATTTGCCCATTCGGAGATTATAGATATAAAGTCCCGACTCTGCACCAATCCACAATTCGTTGTCAGAAGCGACCAGCAATTCACGACAAAAAACAGACTCTCCATTTTCATCTTCAGAAAGTAAGTCATGCAGTTTGTTAGAGGTCAGGTTCAGTTCTTTCACTCCTCCCTTTAAAGAGCCTACATATAGGCAGTTATATGCTCCTTTCACCAAGGCTATCACGACATCATTGGCATAAGTTTTCTGATTGTCTACAGGTGAGATATAAGGATGAAGGGTTTGCAGACGGTCTTTCGAATAGAAAAGTCCATCACCATAACAGCCAATCCAGAGAGTTCCGCTATTATCAAAAACAAAAGACTGGACATTGGTGGAGATAAAAGAAAAGTTCTTCAATGTGTGATTCCGGAGTTTTCCTTCCTCCAGGTCATAACAAAATAATCCCTGTGACTCTACCGCTACCCAGACACATCCTTTGTTGTCTCCGGAGATTGCAGTTACGGTATGTTCTATTTTCGTGTTTTCTGCGCTCAATTCAGCAAAATGCCGGAAAGAATCCTTCTCCGGATTATAGATATAAAGTCCTACATCCGTACCTACCCAGATATCTCCTTTTGCGTCCTCATAAAGCGCTGTGATAAAATTATTACCAATGCTCCGCCGTGTGCGGTCATCATGTTTGAATTTGCGGAATGACAAACCGTCATATCTATTCAGACCATCTTTTGTGCCGAACCACATAAAGCCCTGCTTATCCTGCAAAATCGCATTGACCGTGTTCTGAGATAATCCGTTCTGTACACTAAGATTTTTGAAATAATAATGCTCGTCCGCCATTTGCGCATGGCAGCCTATCTGACAACTTATTAAACAGATTAAAAGTATTAGAACTTTCTTCATAAACATACGCGTTTTCTATCCTTCCGTTTGAGTTACCAAATGTAGGCAAAATCACAGCGGAAAGATAGTAAATATGTCTCAATGAATGAAAAAATAGTCCTATTTTTCTATCCTGATGCGTGCGTCAACTGCTATAACGGCCTTTTGTGTTGCTAAGAGCGGATTTATATCCATTTCTTTGATCTCTGTAGCAAAACGTAGCAAAGTGGACAAACGGACAATAATTTCAGCAAATTTATCTTCGTTGACTCCCTTTTGCCCACGTGTTCCCTGAATGATTTTATAAGCACGCAAAGAATGAATCATTGAATAAGCTTCTTCATAAGAAAGCGGGGCGAGACCGGAAGACACATCTTTCAGCACCTCCACAAAAATACCTCCCAAACCACAAAGTACCACGTGTCCGAACTTCTCTTCATATTTTGCACCAATAAACAGTTCCGTACCTTTCAGCATCGGCTGTACCATAATTGCCCTTGCTTCAGGAATCTGCATCATACGATCGAATTCCAATGCCAGATGTTGCTCGCTTTTGATGTTCAGCACTACACCACCGACATCTGATTTATGCACAGGTCCCACCACTTTGGCCACTACCGGAAATCCGCATCGACGGGCAAAAGCTACTATCTCCTCTTTATTATCGGAAACAAATTCATCTACCAACGGAATACCGGCAGCGTGCAACAATGCCTGTACATAATTGGGAGCGATATAACCATTCTCCGGAATAGAATCTATGATGCGACGAATCCTCGGAACGTCTACTCCGAACAGTTCTATTTCAGGAACTGCCGGTTTAGGAACATTGACAATGCGTGAAAGGGCAGTACCTAGAGTCACTTCGTCCGCAAAGTTCACGTGTCCTTTTGCCAGGAAGGCGGCAACCTCTGCCCCGGCTGTATTAATCGAAGGAAGAATGGGGAAAATCGGTTTCTTGCAAGTCTGCATCTTTTCGTGAAGCACATCATACATTTCAAACATAGTAACCAATCCCGGAGTTCCAAAAATGGCCATCATGGCGTCTATATTGTCAAGCTTCTCCTCGCAATAGTCAATGCAAAGGCGCAGATGTTCCGGTGTTCCGGTAGCCAGAATATCAATAGGATTCCCGACGGCAGCACCGGGGAATAGTTGGGCTTTTAGTTCTTCGGCTACTTCTCCTTCCAGCTTAGGTACATTCAGCCCACCTTTACTCAACGCATCTGTCAACATCACTCCCGGTCCTCCGGCATGGGTGATAATGGCAAAATTCTTTCCTTTCAATTCGGGCAGAGTAAACACGCAACCTACAGTAGTCAATTCTTCACGGGAGAAGCAACGTACAATCCCCGCTTTACGGAACAAAGCCTCTACTGCCGAATCGGAACTGGCGATTGCTCCTGTATGGGAAGATGCTGCCCGGCTTCCGCTCTCCGAACTTCCGGCTTTGATTGCCGCAATCTTACACCCTTTCCTAATCAAAGAAGAAGCATGAAATAACAACCTGTCCGGATTCTGAATACTTTCAATATAGAGTAGTTTCAGATGAGAATCTTTTTCGGGATCGAAGTTCTCATCCATAAATTGCAATACATCTTCTACACCAATCTGCTTGGCATTTCCCACCGACCAGACTGAATTGAACTGCAAGCCTTTTGTTACGGCACTTTCAAGAATAAAGACGGCCGTAGCACCGGAGCTGGAAATCAAGTCCACTCCTTTCGAATTCAAATTAGGAATCGGCTGGCTGAACACGCTATGATGCCATGTGTTCATCAATCCAATGCAATTAGGACCAATCAACGAAGCCCCGTATTTATTGACTGTTTCCAAAATACGTTCTTCCAACAGCGCCCCTTCGTGGGTTTCTTCACCAAAACCAGCCGAAAGTATGATAAATGCCCTGGTTTGTTTCTTGCTAGCCAATGTTTCCACCATATCAGGACACATCAAGGCAGGCACAGCCAACACCGCCAGGTCTGTATCCGGCAGATCGTTCACATCCGCAAAAGCGGGAACTCCCTGCACTTCCTTTTCCTTCGGATTCACAGCCCGAAGTTCTCCCTGATAACCTCCATTTATTAAATTCTTTAATATTGCGCCACCCGGCTTATGTACATTATTCGATGCCCCTACTACGACAATGCTTTCAGGACGAAGCAACTGGGTTGTTATCATATCATGCTTTGGTTTTCGTTTAACTAAGGTACAAATATATTCTTTCTTATGAGAAAAAAGAAAGAAAAAGGGGAGAAATATAAGAGAAAGTACAGGATAATGGGAAGAAAGACAAAGAAATCAAGTGGATTATGCTGACTTATTGATTTAGTTAGAAAATTACCCCGATATAAATTGTTTTTGGTCAACTTATGCCAGGGCAATACACGTAAAGATAAGTTATCAAAAGTCGTTTTAAAAAAGGTAGCCATTCTTTTTTATTCATAGAATGACTACCTTTTTAATACTATAAATAACGATTAAAAAACATATTTATCTGAGAAACAACACTACATTCCAAAAAATTAATCTTCACAGTTCGTATTGTAGAATTTAGAAACGGGCATTTTAAGAAACTCTAGTAGCCTTTCCCCTTTCCAAAAATGCCACATCATATGGATCATGAGTTATCTTATAAATACAATTTTCCGTATCAATACCTAAAAAATCGCCATCCTCCAATTCTCTAATATGATAATATATTTTACCATTCAATTCTGTAGGATAAATATCGGGGGCAATCCAGTTCAACTCCTCTTCAGTCAACAAAAGAGCTACTTTTTCATAATACCCATTTTCACAAAACGATTTATAAACGAAGCTAACATCTACTGTATTTGCGTCAAATGTATATTTCTTAATCTTTGCATGCGTATTAATCGTATAACCAGCCACTAATCCATCTGCTATAAAAATAGAAACCAATAATTCTTTATTTGTAATAACATCCCTCACCTTTATATTATTCAAATCAAAACTTTTGCATTTTCTATTTTCATATTTATCCACAATTGGAGTAAAACGAAATACTACAGTGTTAGGAATAGAGCTAAGCCCAATACATACTCCGCCAATAACCCCTTCGACTATTTGATCATACAATAAAGAATTTTCACTTCCTTGAAGTTTTGAGAATACAGACTTCAAAAAATCTATTTCCCACGGCATTACTTTGTGCCTAGTAAAAAGATTGCCAAACAATGTAAACATAACTATTTATAAATTAGTAGACCAATTATATTTCGCCTCAATCCATCCAATATCTGATTTTATTCCGGCTCTTAAAAATCTAAATCTATATGTATCGAGTAATGAATGTTGAATCGTATTAATTTTCCACACATTAATCCACGATTGGCTGAAACCCTTCAAGTGGCCTATTATTGATACCTTCCAATGTAGAAACACTATAATCACGGCTACTATTTCCTATGATATATTTCCTCTCTCCATCCCTGTATCCGGCAGTATATCTCCATTCAACCCCGGTATTCTCAACACTAAATGTTGCGATATTGGCAGCATCATACGCACTGGATGTTTCTGCAAAGTAATTAACGCCACTGGTAGTATTGCCTAAGTTTGTTTTCAATGCAGGCAAAATAGACTTGTCAAATACCCTAATATTCTTCCATTCAGGGTTTATTCTCGACACTGTCCCACTTGTTCCACTAGCGTATAGGACATTAACAATTCTGTCCGTCTTATATTATCAACGCAATGAAACGTTCATTCTTTATCCGGATTTATTTTTTGCCTTTTCTCACTTAACTTTTCATCTACAGCATCCGATATTTTTTGCCTGTCTGCCTCACTTTTGTTATTCCATTCAGTCCACCACAATTTAGTATTTTTCTCTATTCTATCCTCCTTATCGTATATGCCGTGATTCAATATCCTGAACAGAGTTTCTTTTCCAAACTTTTCACAAGTGACCTCAAACCCATAATTACCAATATCGTGAAACATGACTTTTGTTTTCAGTTCTTCCCCATTTACATTCATCAGGCAATAGGTTGAACGGCAGAATAGATTATAAAAATACTCCCAGGGATTTTTCTCGGATGCCAAATGTTCAAAAAAAAACGAACCCGATTGACCGGACAAACTTCTATATTCCACTGTCTTTCTTTCAAGTGGCTTCAAGACAATGGGCAAAGAATCGCAAAGGGATAAATAAAGGCTATCCCGACCATTCACAACAGCATAGTGTTCTTTCGTACTTGAGGACAGACAAACGGTGGAAGTCGTATTATTCCTCAAATACATTTGACCATATACACTCTTTATCCTCACGCCATTCCAATCAAATAGTTCCCGCTTTATGCTATCTGCATTTAACGAGAGACCCGGATAACGTTCCAATTGAATGTCATGGGACAGCACCCCCATCTGTACCGGATAGTCTTCCACATACCCCGACAAATATGGCCATAATTCCACAATATCAAACCATGACGACCAGTCCTCATACGATGAAAGCTCCACCAATGCTCTTTTTTCTCCAAACTTGGATATCACTACACACCATTTGGGGGTATAGTCTATTTCAACCATGGGATTACCGGAATACCCAGTCATCTCTTTTATATCAGCCACAGGCATCTCCTGTTCGTCCAATTCTATGAAGCAGAGATATTTATCCTTGTATGGAACGATTTTGGAAGGTGACTCCAAATGCGATTCCACAGGAAATTCAGAGTCCGAAATCAGATATATATGATTGGAATCATTCACCGCCAATTCATATAGCACCACATATTTATTATGTATCAAACCACAGTCCACAAGCAATTCGGATTGCGCTTCCACCACTTGCTGCACTTTATTAAGAGTAGGCTGCGCACAGCCTACCATAACAAACAAAAACATCAAATTAAAAAATATATTTCTCATTACTTCATAAATTTATCATTCAACCTTTTCAACAGTTCGCTACTTGTACTTATTTTAAAAGTCTCATTCTCAATACGAGATTTTTTGCTATTATAAAACAAAAGTTCTTTATCATCTCTATAATAAATAGCACCGGTATTGATTTTCAAATTCTTCATATCATTATCAGAAGCTGCTTTATTATACGGATGCGAATGCAGATCCACAATTTTATCGCCTTCAACTCCTAATTTATCTTGCACGTCCGAAAAAACACTACTTTCTCTGCCAGAAGTACCCACAATAGTAGTTTTACTCCCTTGGTTATCATACACATCCAACTTCCACTCTGCATCTGTGTTATCCGCACCAAACTTAAAAACAGCAACTGCATCATTAAGATTCGCTGTTGAATTGTAATATTCTATTCCAGCATTCTTATTCGACTTTTGCGCAGCATACATTCCTGAAAGCAGCCCCTTATCATTTACAATAATTGACGGGACATTTTTTTTAGTACTTAACAATCTATCATATGAGAAATTGTTTATTGAAGTTCTAAAAAGTTGCCCCGCGCCATTTATTGTATAATCATCCTTCCCGTCCGGATCTACCCTTAACACCGGATTATTCTTACAATAAGCATAAGGACTCCAACTGTAGTGTTTCTCACAGGACGGATCTACCCCGTTCCACCTCCCCAGCACAGGATCATACCGTCTGGCACCATAGTCATACCAATTCAGTCCGCCCGCTGTCTCCAGCTCTTTCCCGTTATACTTATACGGCTGGACACTCCACCGGGAACTCGCAGACATTAATCCGCCCAAAGGATAATAATCATTCACTTCCTCCACATTGCCATGCTCATCCACAACGACACGAACATTGCCCTGATGATCCCTGATAAAGTAATGGTAGGTAGTATCAGCTAAAGTGATATACCCGACTTCAGTCAGCAACCGCACCAACACTCCATTTTCATAGACCGCATCGCCGCAATAATCCGTTGTCAGCGTATCGCCGCCAACAACCTGTACCGTGCGCACTTTAGTTCCATCACCACTGTATAAATTTGAAATGCTATCACCATTCTTAAATAGCACCCAACTAGGCAAATTTAAACAATTATATTGAATGTCAACAATATTCTTATTTAAATCTTTTGTCAAATTACCGTTTGCATTATAAGCATAGGCAGACTCTTGCGCAAACAGATTCATTCCTCCAGCGAACAAGATGCCTGTCAATACCAATTTCCGTAATAAATTCATAATCTAATTCAGTTTTGTGTTAATTAATCGAGTTCAGTTTTGTCTGTAAGCTTATCGACACAACAAAGATTCCTCTTCAAGCATTCTTCTCTTTTTGCGCTCCAGAAGAGAACGTACCACCTGAAGAGCGTACAAAATCAGCTGCATCCGTGTTTCACGGTCTTCAATCTGTGTAATGACAGGGTAAGACGGACGCTCGGATAATGCGGACAGAGAACGTTTGTCGTTGCAATATTGCCTGCGGCTTATGGATTTACGACATTCTTTGCAGTATTTATCCGGGCAAAAAGTTGTTTTGTTCACATAGAAAGAATCCAGAGAAAGTTCGCGTTTACAATTCGCGCAGATGCTCGTAGCCGAGGCGGGGAGTCGTGTTGATAAAGAGTTTAACGGTTTCATTATACTTACTTGTTTTTAAATTTAAAGAATAAAAATGACGTGTTTGCCGGGGATATATATACAGCGTGGTGGATATATATGTTCACCGTAGTGGGGATATATATACACCACGGTAGATATATATACTCACTAAACTGAACGGTCAGATCGATTCCAATGGCGGTGAATGATCTTTTTCACAACCTTTCGTTAACTTTTCCTCGTTTTTCATGGTTATCCTGTTTTTAATTTATAATTTTGAAACGTTTTAATCATCCGGACACCACAAAAATAAAACAGTTTTCATGCATAAAATAAATGGTTTTAGAAATTAATTCTCAAAAAGATGATAACGAATTGCTCATTAGCAATTAACGAGTTTATGAATTTTTACATCGAAATTAAACGATCATAGAATGGATACATTTTTGGATGTTACAGGAATAGTGAAGCGTGCCAAACAGGTGCTAAACTTCAAGAACGACAGCGAATTGGCTGAATACTTAGGCGTCTCGCGTGCCACAGTTTCCAATTGGGGGGCACGAAACAGTATTGATTTCCGTCTGTTACTTGACAAGTTTGGAGACAAGGTAGACTACAACTGGCTATTATTGGGAAAAGGAAATCCGAAACACCAGCCGAGATATTGCGAAAGCGAACTGGTGCAGGGAGAAGTCGAGATTATACACAATCCGAAAACACCCGAACCGATAGACGACCGCAGCGTGACATTATACGATATTACGGCAGCTGCGAACCTGAAAACATTGTTCACCAACAAAAAGCAGTATGCACTGGGGAAGATATTGATTCCGAATATATCCGTCTGCGACGGGGCGGTCTACGTCAACGGAGACAGCATGTACCCTATATTGAAATCGGGAGACATTATCGGATACAAGGAAATCAGCAGTTTCGACAATGTCATTTATGGAGAAATATACCTGGTATCGTTTATGATTGACGGAGACGAGTATCTGGCAGTAAAGTACGTAAACCGGTCGGACAAGGAAGGTCATCTCAAACTGGTGAGTTACAACACACACCACGAACCGATGGATATTCCATTCGCGTCCATCAACGCAATGGCGATTGTGAAGTTCTCCATCAGAAGACACATGATGATGTAAGACTCACCACAGATTACACAGATTAATGCAGATCTTTCTATATTAATTCTTAAAAATCCTGCTGGATATTGTAAGTACAGTCACCACTGCTATGAAGTCAGTCACCACTGCTATGAAGACAGCCACAACTACAAGACAACCACGATTATGAGAATGAAAAATCTACGTTAATCCGTGTAATCTGTGATGAAAAGTCACTATCTTTGCACATTGCAAAGCTGAAACAACAAAAATCACACTATATAATGGAAAAGAAATTCAAAAGAACCACCGTCACATCGGCACTTCCGTATGCGAACGGGCCTGTCCACATCGGTCACCTGGCTGGTGTATACGTACCGGCAGATATTTATGTGCGCTATCTGCGTCTGAAAAAAGAAGATGTATTATTCATCGGAGGTTCGGACGAACACGGGGTACCTATCACAATCCGTGCCAAGAAAGAAGGAATTACTCCGCAGGATGTAGTAGACCGTTATCATGCGCTGATAAAAAAATCATTCGAAGAATTCGGTATCTCATTCGACGTGTATAGCCGCACCACTTCACCGACACATCACCAACTGGCTTCGGATTTCTTCAAAACATTGTACAATAAAGGTGAATTCATCGAAAAAACGTCTGAACAATATTACGACGAGGAAGCAAAAACATTCCTTGCCGACCGTTATATCACCGGAGAATGTCCCCACTGCCATTCGGAAGGCGCTTACGGCGACCAATGCGAGAAGTGCGGAACCTCGCTTTCTCCTACGGATCTTATCAACCCGAAAAGTGCCATCAGCGGCAGCAAACCGGTAATGAAAGAAACCAAACACTGGTATCTTCCTCTCGACAAGCACGAAGCATGGCTGCGCAAATGGATTCTGGAAGATCATAAAGAATGGCGTCCCAACGTATACGGCCAATGCAAGAGCTGGCTCGACATGGGACTGCAACCACGTGCCGTGAGCCGTGACCTTGATTGGGGTATTCCTGTACCGGTAGAAGGAGCAGAAGGTAAAGTGCTCTACGTATGGTTTGACGCTCCTATCGGATACATCTCCAACACCAAAGAACTTCTCCCCGACAGCTGGGAAACATGGTGGAAGGATCCTGAAACCCGCCTGATCCACTTCATCGGAAAAGACAACATCGTGTTCCACTGCATCGTATTCCCCGCCATGCTGAAAGCAGAAGGCAGCTATATCCTGCCGGACAACGTGCCGAGCAACGAATTCCTCAACCTCGAAGGAGACAAAATCTCCACTTCCCGCAACTGGGCTGTATGGTTGCACGAATACCTGGCCGACTTTCCCGGCAAACAGGACGTACTCCGCTACGTACTGACCGCCAACGCACCGGAAACGAAAGACAACGACTTCACCTGGAAAGACTTCCAGGCACGCAATAACAACGAGCTGGTAGCCGTATACGGTAACTTCGTGAACCGTGCAATGGTATTGACTCAAAAATACTTCGACGGACGCGTGCCTGCGAAAGGTGAATTGACCGACTACGACAAAGAAACGCTGAAAGAATTTGCAGACGTAAAAGCCGAAGTGGAAAAATTGCTCGACGTATTCAAATTCCGCGACGCACAAAAAGAAGCTATGAACCTGGCACGTATCGGCAACAAATACCTGGCCGACACCGAACCGTGGAAACTGGCAAAAACAGATATGGAGCGTGTAGGTACCATCCTCAACATCTCCCTGCAACTAGTTGCCAACCTTGCCATCGCCTTCGATCCATTCCTGCCGTTCAGCTCGGAAAAACTCCGCAAAATGCTGAACATGGATACTTTCGAATGGTCTGAGCTGGGACGTGACGACCTTCTTCCTGTAGGTCACCAGTTGAACAAACCGGAATTATTGTTCGAAAAGATCGAAGACGCCACTATCGAAGCACAAGTACAAAAATTGCTTGATACAAAGAAGGCAAACGAAGAAGCCAACTACAAGGCTAATCCTATCCGTCCGAACATCGAATTCGACGACTTCACGAAACTGGATATCCGTGTAGGTACCATTCTTGAATGTCAGAAAGTGCCGAAAGCGGATAAACTGCTGCAATTCAAAATCGACGACGGACTGGAAACACGTACCATCGTATCGGGTATTGCCAAGCATTATCAACCGGAAGAACTGGTAGGCAAGCAGGTTTGCTTCATCGCCAACCTTGCTCCGCGCAAACTGAAAGGTATCGTCAGCGAAGGTATGATTCTAAGTGCCGAAAACAACGACGGCAGTCTGGCAGTTATCATGCCGGGACGTGAGGTGAAGCCGGGCAGCGAAGTAAAATAAGAATTTTCAATTGCGCCTACAGTATAAGCGCAATTGGAAATAACTAATTAGCTTTTTGCCGACAATTTTACAAAACATATCCACTTGTGAACGCACTGCGTTCACAAGTGATTACACCTACCTACCATACAACTTATCCAACAGAAAGTAGAAGAATGGAAGAAAGAATTTTCCGAACAGCAACAAGCAAAGATACTATCCGATAAAGTAAAATAATAGCATGAGCGAGAATCAGTCACTAAAAGAGAAAACAGCCAAAGGATTATTTTGGGGAGGATTCAGCAACGGCATACAGCAGCTGCTCACCCTTGTTTTCGGAGTTTTCCTCGGGCGGTTACTTACTCCTTCAGACTATGGTATGGTAGGAATGTTGTCCATTTTCTCCCTCATAGCCAGCTCAATACAAGAAAGTGGTTTCACAGCCGCCCTTGTCACTAGAAAAGAAGTGACGCATAAAGATTATAATGCCGTATTCTGGTTCAACATTTCAATCAGTCTGTGCTTGTATCTAGTGTTATTCCTGTGCGCACCACTCATTGCTGATTTTTACAAAACTCCTGAACTGAAACCGCTAGCCCGATATGCTTTCACAGGCTTTGTTATCGCTAGTTTGGGAATTTCCCACAGTGCCTATTTGCAGCGTAATCTGATGATTAAACAACGGTCTTTATCCATGGTTATCGGAGTTACCATATCCGGCATTGCCGGAGTCACACTTGCCTATCTAGGCTTCTCATATTGGGGGTATGCCACACAAGGCATAGTTTATGTAGCCGTCAATACAGCTTGCAACTGGTACTTTTCAAGTTGGCGGCCTACGTTCGAATTCAATCTCGCTCCTATAAAACAGATGTTCGGATTCAGTGGAAAACTTTTAATTACCAATATCTTCAATCACATCAACAACAACCTGTTTTCCGTGATACTGGGTAAGTTCTACACCGAAAAGGAAGTAGGATATTACAATCAGGCCAACAAATGGTGTACAATGGGGCAATCTTTCATATCGGGCATGATAAACGGAGTGGCACAGCCGGTACTCACCAAAGTGTCGGACGACCTTGAACGGCAAAAACGGGTATTTCGCAAAATGCTGCGTTTCACCGCCTTTGTCTCGTTTCCTGCCATGTTGGGATTGTCCATTATATCGCAAGAACTAATTACTATTGCCATCACCGACAAATGGCACTCCAGCATATCTATCATGCAAATACTCTGTATTAGTGGAGCTTTTATCCCTATTGCAGGACTCTATCAGCAACTCATCATCAGCAAAGGAAAATCCCACATCTATATGTGGAACACCATAGTGCTCGGCATTATTCTACTCACGAGTGTCCTTTTGGCCCATTCGCACGGAATCTATGCCATGCTTGCCGTCTACGTATCCATCAATATATTATGGATACTGACGTGGCACTTCTTCGTGCAACAGGAAATCGGACTAAAGTTGCACCATGCTTTGGCAGATATTCTTCCTTATGCTTTAATAGCCGCCACCGTTATGGTAATCACCTATTACTCCACCCGCTCCATCGAGAATATTTATCTCCGCCTGGCAAGCAAGATAGCGCTCGCAGCAGCACTTTACGTAGCCGCCATGTGGGGCAGCCGTTCGGTCACCTTTAAAGAAAGCATCCAGTACTTCATCAAAAAGAAGACACATGAACCCAAATGATCTTGCCACCAAATACCGCCTTCTGAATAGTTCTTTCAAAAAGACGATGATTTATCACATAGGTATAGACGCCGGATTCTTTACCGAATACACCTATATGCTCCATGCAATGCTCTATTGCCTGCAACACAAAATACAGTTCAAGCTTTACTCCGACGACGCCAACTTCGGATGGGAAAAGGGCTGGGAAGACTGTTTCGCACCTTTCTGCGAGCAAGTGCACGAACCGTTTCATCGCACCTACAACACTCATCGCCTGCCTTCATGGCAAGCATTGATGCAAGACAAAAAACTATCTAAAACGAAGTTACTGAAATGGAAACTGAAAGTAACCTGCAAGAACATCATCGGAAAAGCCCTTGCTTTCTTCACGTATGGCAAACCGGTATTGCTCAACTTCCAAGTGACGTTCAACCCCAACCAGCATTTCCATATCCCCGAACTGGGAATAGACGGTGACTACCTCCACACCTTCCAAAAGCTGACGGAAATCACCTGGAAACTCAACGACACCACCGCACAGGAATGTCGCCAATTTGCCGCCACCCTGCAACTTCCGCCTCAATACGCAGGATGCCAGATACGCGGAGGAGACAAGATAACCGAAACCAACCTGCTGCCACCGGAACACTACATACGCCTCATCAAAGAAAAGACAGCCATCCGAGACGTCTTTGTATTGACCGATGACTACCGCCTCTTCGAGCAAGTGCAAACCCTTGCCCCGGACATACACTGGTACACCCTTTGCAGCCCCAACGAACAAGGATACGTCAACAGCGCCTTCACACAGACCACCAAAGAGCTGAAACAGAAACAAATGGCACGTTTCCTCTGTTCGATACAACTATTGATGGATGCTTCCGTCTTTATAGGAAGTATCACCACCGGCCCCAGCCTGTTCCTGTTGAAGAAGTTCTATCCGGAGATCAATCCGGCGGACTGTCTGCTCACGGATTTCCCACAGGCATCCGTCCTCCCCATTCCTGGACGTGGGCGAGTGGCCACCGAATTTATGCAAGGAAACTTAAAGTTATAGTAACTTAGCAATATAATTACTACATTTGCAAGACAACGTGCATTAACCATTTCCGATGAACAAGAAATATACAGCCGAAGAGCTTGATTTATTACATGCCGAACTTTACGACATATTGGGAGAAACCATCCGGGTGTGCCAGAAGTACGATATTCCCTATTTTGTGATAGGCGGCACAGCTATCGGCGCACTCTACGATCAGGGTATTCTCCCTTGGGATGATGATATAGACATCGGCATGACGCGGGAGAATTACAACAAATTCTTAAAAGTAGCACCCGGGGAGCTAGGCCCTTCCTACTTCCTTTCATGGATAGAGACAGACCCTCACACCCCCTATTACTACGCGAAGGTCAAGAAGAACAACACCCTTTTCGTAGAAGAAATGTTCAAGAACGTCCCGATGCATCCGGGCATCTTTGTAGATATCTTCCCGTTCGACAGAATCCCCGACAACAAACTGTTGCGGCAAATGCAATCCGGCATACTCGGCTTCCTCAAATGCTGCCTGATGGGAAAAGAAATATGGATGTGGAAACACTTCGGCAAATGCGAAATAGAGAACCCTACAAACCGGGGAGCCTTCTCCTGTCTCCTGAACAGAATAGTCGACTCTCTTTTCTCTAAAAAAGCAATTTACCGGATGCTGGTATCCGTGCAAAGCTGTTTCAACTCACGAAACACCCGCTACTACAACAACGTCATGGCAACCGCCGACCACGTGACCGTAGAGAGTATCCGCCACCTGCAACCGGTGAAATTCGGTCCCCTCACCGTGACCGCTCCCGATGATCTGGAAGGGTTCCTGCGATACAACTATCCGACTTTGCATCGATTTACAAAGGAAGAACAGGAAACTGTGAATAACCACTACCCTGCCGCCCTGTCATTCAGTACAACCCCAAAACAAGAACTATGAATATGAAATCCGCTTTAGTAGACGTCCCGGTACTTATCCTGTTCTTCAACCGCCCGCAACAACTCTCGCAAGTGTTCGAGCAAGTGAAGAAAGCACGTCCGTCCCGGCTTTTCCTCTATCAGGACGGAGCACGAAACGAGCGCGATTTGCCCGGAATAGAAGCCTGCCGTGAAATCGTATCACAGATAGACTGGGAATGTGAAGTAGAACGCCTTTATCAGGAAAAGAATTTCGGCTGTGACCCTTCGGAATATATCTCGCAAAAATGGGCCTTCTCCAAAGTCGACAAATGCATCGTATTGGAAGACGACGACGTGCCCTCCGTCTCCTTTTTCCAATTCTGCAAGGAGATGCTGGATAAATACGAACATGACACCCGCATCAGCATGATTGCCGGATTCAACCCCGAAGAAATCACCAAGGATATGCCATCCGACTATTTCTTCACTACCACCTTTTCCATCTGGGGATGGGCGAGCTGGAAACGGGTAGTCGACCAATGGGACGAGTTTTACAGTTTCCTGGACGACTCATTCAACATGCAACAGCTTGAGCAACTCATCAAGGAACGCAAATTCCGGAGCGACTTTATCTATATGTGCCAGCGTCACCGGGAACAGCAGAAAGCCTTTTATGAAACCATCTTCCACGCCTCTATCCTGTTCAACTCCGGACTAAGCATCGTGCCTACCCGCAACATGATAAACAACCTCGGAGCAACGGCAGATTCCACCCATTTCGCTGGCTCGGTCCACACCCTGCCCAAAGGCTATCGCCGCATCTTCACCATGAAACGTTACGAAGTGGACTTTCCGCTGCGGCATCCCCGCTATGTCATTGAAAATGTAGCATACAAGAAAAGTGTCTACCGCATCATGTGTTGGGATCATCCGTGGATCAAGATAGGGCGTTCGTTCGAAGAACTGTTCCTCAACCTGAAATACGGCAATTTTTCTATCATTACGAAAGCTGTCAAAAACCGAATAAACAAATGGCTGAAAAGAAACAAGCACCATTAAAGAAGTTGCTTACTATTTATTTTTACCATACCCGCCTCACACGGGAAAGTTACGAGGAATGGAAAGAATATAAATTCCCCGGGCATATTTTATACGGACTTCCTCTGCTGGAAAATTACGGAATACATTCCGTAATGCACAAATGCAAATATTTCTCCAGTCGCCTGAAGCTCATGTTTTACGCCACCAAAGAGATTCTCTTCTGCAAGGAAAAATATGACGTACTCTATGCCACCTCTTTCCGAGGAATAGAACCCGTCATCTTCCTCCGTGCGCTGGGACTGTACCGCAAACCCATCGTCATCTGGCATCACACGGCCGTCGTCACCAACCCCAAACCATGGCGCGAACAAATCTCCCGCCTTTTCTACAAAGGAATCGACCAAATGTTCCTGTTCAGCCGGAAACTGATTCAGGACTCGCAGAAAACCCGGAAAGCTCCGTCCCACAAGCTTAAACTGATACATTGGGGCCCGGACCTTCCTTTCTACGACCATCTGTTGGCAGAAATGCCCGACCGGAAGCCCGAAGGATTTATCTCCACCGGCAAAGAGAACCGGGACGTGGACACCTTGCTTCAGTCATTTGCGGCAACCAACGAGGAATTGGATTTATACATTGCCGTCTCATGCGGCAACATCAACTATAAAAAGATACTCGACCGCTATTCAGTGCCCGACTCCATCCATATCCACTATACCGACGGAGTGATTCCCTACGAACTGGGAAAACTGGTAGCCCGCAAAAGCTGCATCGTGATCTGCTGTCTGGACTTCCCCTACACCGTAGGACTGACCACTCTTGTGGAAGCATTTGCCCTCGGCATCCCCGTCATCTGCTCACGCAACCCCAACTTCGAAATCGACATCGACAAGGAAGAAATCGGCATCACCGTAGAATATAACGATGTACAAGGCTGGATAAACGCTATCCGCTACATCGCCGGCCATCCCGAAGAGGCACGACGCATGGGAAAGAATGCACGCAAGCTGGCAGAAGAACGCTTCAATCTCGAAATCTTTTCGCGCGAAATAGCAGAAAGCTTACTGGAAATATCAAACATTTCCTCTAAAAAACGTACATTTGCATAAACTTTTGCCCATGAGAGTCCTGATTATAAATACATCTGAACGAATAGGAGGAGCGGCCATTGCAGCAAGCCGGTTGATGGAGTCACTGAAAAACAACGGTATCAAAGCCAAAATGCTGGTGCGTGACAAACAAACCGACCAAATCAGTGTGGTCCGCTTAAAAAGTAACTGGCTACAAGTGTGGAAATTCATGTGGGAACGGATCGTTATTTGGAGTGCCAATCGTTTCCGCCGATACCATCTGTTCGATGTTGATATTGCCAACACAGGGACAGACATCACCTCACTCCCGGAATTCCGCCAAGCCGACGTTATCCACCTGCATTGGGTCAACCAGGGAATGCTCTCGCTGAAAGATATACGGAAAATACTCACTTCCGGCAAACCTGTGGTATGGACCATGCACGATATGTGGCCATGTACCGGTATCTGCCACTACGCACGGGAATGCAAGAACTATCAGCAGGAATGTCACGACTGCCCTTACATCTACAAAGGCGGCGGCCGGAAAGATTTATCTTACCGCACTTTCCGCAAAAAACAAAAGTTATACAACTACGCTCCCATCCATTTCGTCACATGCAGTCAATGGCTGAAGGAACAAGCCCGGACCAGCGCATTGTTCGAAGGGAAAAGCGTCACCAATATTCCGAACGCTATTAATACCAACCTGTTCAAACCCATGAACAAAAAAGAAGCACGTGCCAAGTTCATGTTGCCGGAAGGTAAGAAACTGGTTTTGTTCGGCTCGTTAAAGATCACCGACAAACGAAAAGGAGTCGACTATCTCATTGAAGCCTGCAAACTGCTGGCAGAAAAGCATCCGGAATGGAAAGAGTCATTGGGGGTAGTCGTATTCGGCAACCAGTCACAGCAATTACAGGAACAACTTCCTTTCCATGTCTACCCGCTCCCTTACATCAAAAATGAGCATGAGGTGGTAAATATCTACAATGCCGTAGACCTCTTCGCCATCCCGTCTCTGGAAGAGAATCTTCCTAACATGATTATGGAGGCAATGGCATGCGGAGTACCTTGTGTCGGCTTTAACGTAGGAGGTATCCCCGAAATGATCGACCATCTGCACAATGGTTACGTGGCACAATACAAATCTTCGGAAGATTTTGCCAATGGTATACATTGGATATTGACGGAACCGGAATACGATGAACTCTCCGCACAAGCCTGCCGCAAGGTCTTGGGCAATTATTCGGAGAGCATCGTCGCAAAAAAATATACAGATGTCTACAATAAAATAACAGGGAAATATGCATAGTGTCCATCCTACTCCCAAGTTCTCTATTATTACGGTGACGTACAATGCTGAAAAGGTATTGGAAGACACGATTCTGAGTGTTATCTCACAAACCTATCATCATATAGAATACATCATCGTAGACGGAGCTTCCAAGGATGGAACCCTCTCTATCATCAACCGCTACCGCCCGCACATACACACCGTTGTCAGCGAACCGGACAAAGGGCTGTATGACGCCATGAATAAGGGCATCGCTCTTGCCAGCGGCGATTATCTCTGTTTCCTGAATGCGGGTGACTGTTTTCACGAAGACGACACGCTGCAACAAATGGTGCACACGATCAACGGCAGCGAACTGCCCGATGTGCTCTACGGAGAAACCGCTATCGTAGACCAGGACAGACACTTCCTGCGGATGCGCAGATTGTCCGCCCCCGAAACGCTCACCTGGAAAAGCTTCAAACAGGGTATGTTAGTCTGCCATCAGGCATTCTTCCCCCGCCACACACTGGTAGAGCCCTACAACCTGAATTATCGTTTTTCTGCTGATTTCGACTGGTGCATCCGTCTTATGAAAAAAGCGCGCACCTTACACAATACCCATCTGACGATTATCGATTATCTGGATGAAGGAATGACTACCCGCAATCAGAAAGCCTCTCTCAAAGAGAGATTTCGTATCATGGCAAAGCACTACGGGCTGATTGACACCGTAGCACATCATGCATGGTTTGTGATTCGTGCGGTGACTCACCGGTAAAGCTAGTTCCCATTAAAATGTTGCGGGCAGCGCAAGCAATTGATACATCAGCGTACGTGCCATACGTATCTGTCCTTTTGTACTGGGATGTAAACGGTCATACCCTGCGTCGTAGAAGTAAAGCAGTTGTTCTTCCACCATCGGATTCAGCCCGGTTACCGCATTAAAATCAATCACGGGCACTCCCCACACATTACCGGCCTCCTTGACAGCCTGTACGTAGGCATCCACATATTCACCACAACTATTCTGATAGTTTTCATCCGGTTGCACGTTCTTCTCTCCAAAATCCGCCTGGGAGCGGTGCAACGGAGTTAATAGTACAATCTGCTTATCCGGGAACAGTTGTTTCAGTCTGTTGATTCCTATGTTGATACGTCCTTTATACGTGTTTTCATCCATTATAGGCGTACGTTTCTTGCGGGTTTCCAGCTTTTTGGTCTGTCCACGGGCTGCCATCACCTGTTCTTCTGTTTCCGTAAACCACTCTCCGATAGGCACACCGTCATTAAAATCATTCGTACCCATCAGAATCAAGATAGCATCCACTTCTCCCCCGTGTTCCTGCTTCAGTTTCTCAGCCTGGCGGGGCACATCATTCCATTGTCTGCCGCTGATACCATATACATAAGGAGTAATCCCCAGCCATTCCTGCAGGAAATCCCAGTATTTCTTTATCTTGTCACCATAGCAGTTGGGATCTGTAATAGAGTCTCCCAAATATCCCACTCTTTTTCCTTGCCACGGATGCCGGACAGCTCCATTATTCGTTTCAGCAGAGTTTGCAACTTTAGATGTTTGATTCTGTCCGCACAGAAAAGAGGAACAGAAAAACAGAATGGTACATGTGAGTAATAATTTGCTTTTCATCGGTATTATACATTAAATGAGAGATTTGTATCTAATATCCTGCAAATGTAATTCAAAAATAGGTAGTTTCAATCAATTTGGGCATTCAATCTCATCCATACAACCGGACAGACAAACGGGGCCCTATTTGACTATTCTTGCTAAAATGCAGGTTTACAGTATTTTTTCATCAAAGTTATCATTGAGTTCTACACCTAAAATCCTATCTTTGTCACAAACTAAAAGAAAAATTGGATGTTTAACTCATTTTCATTCCATAAGGATTCCGTTCTGTAAATAATCTGTAAGCCTTCCTCTCATTACAGATTATCCCTTATGTTTTCTGACATACTCTTGTCAGAGTTATTTTCTATATCTAAATTTTAAACTATTTGTATGGTCAAATGATCACAAGCATCGTCACATGCCTTCATTTACCGTACAGCTAAAACATTAAAAAACAATGAGTAACGAATTAAAAACAATCCACGAATTCGATTTCACACTGATATGCAATTACTTCAAAGGACTAAAACGCCAAGGTCCGGGAAGCCCTGAAGTCACACAAAAAGCTCTAAGTTTCACCAACGAACTGTCTGACAAAGCTAGAATAGCCGATATTGGCTGCGGCACAGGCGGACAGACAATGACATTGGCCAACTATACGAAAGGACAAATCACAGGTATCGACCTTTTCCCCGATTTCATCGAAATATTCAACAGAAACGCAATAGAAGCCCATTGCGAAGACAGAGTAAAAGGTATCGTCGGCTCTATGGACGCTTTGCCGTTTCAAAAGGAAGAACTCGATCTGATCTGGTCCGAAGGAGCTATCTATAATATAGGATTCGAACGCGGCATGAATGAATGGAACAAGTTCCTGAAGAAGAACGGATTCATCGCTGTAACGGAAGCATCCTGGTTCACCCCGGAACGCCCCTCCGAAATAGACGACTTCTGGATGGCTAATTACCCGGAAATCGATACGATTCCGAGAAAAATAGCGCAAATGGAAAAAGCCGGATATATCCCGACAGCCCATTTCATCTTACCGGAAAATTGCTGGACCGAGCATTTCTATGCTCCCCAATTCCCGGTTCAGGAAGCCTTTCTGAAGAAGTATGCGGGAAATGAAGCTGCCGCAGACCTCATCGCCGGTCAACGGCACGAAGAGAGCCTATATAATAAGTATAAAGAATACTACGGCTATGTATTCTATATAGGACAGAAAAGAGATTGACTATCTGCCGGAGAAGTTAGCAAGATAGGATAACTCTCCGGCATTTATTATCCTTTATTTTGCAGAAGATATGGAAACGAAAGATATAAATAAGGAAGAATATCAGTTACGGATCAACAAAGTGACCGATTATATCCATCAAAACATTGACCAACCGTTATCATTACAGAAAATGGCGGGTATCGCATGCTTTTCCCCTTTCCACTTCCACCGCGTATTTACAATCCTGACCGGCGAAACGCCTACGGATTATATCAAACGCACCCGGATTGAAAAAGCAGCTCTATTATTAAAACGAAACAAGGAACTTTCCGCCACCGAAATTGCCGCCCTTTGCGGCTTTAGCAGCCTTTCGCTGTTAAGTCGCAATTTCAGGCTGCATTTCAATATGACAATCCGGGAGTTCCGGTCACTAAAATAAAACGCTAAAGAATATGGAAAAAGAAAATAAGATTCTGATTTTTCGAACTTCTATCACCAAAAAATGCGACATCAAACGCATAGGAAAACTTTTGGCAGAGTTCCCTCAAATAGACAAATGGAATGTGGATTTTGAGGATTGGGAGAAAATATTAAGAATCGAGTGCAGTGATATCACTGCACTTGAAATATCGGAAGTACTCCGAAATAATCATATTTTTGCCAGCGAACTGGAATAAAACGGAGGGGAGAAAGTCTCAAACTCCCAACAATTGTTTCAATTCGGCCATTCCTTCAGAAGCCCCCTGCTGAATTACATGTATCGAACGGGAAGTATGTGTATCTACCGGTTTCGGATCAATCAGATACACCTCTGCTCCTCTCGGTACATAATGAAGCAGCCCCGCCGCAGGATATACATTAAGCGATGTACCGATAATGACGAAAATGTCCGCTTTCTCCACATATTGAATAGCCGTTTCAATCTCCGGCACAGCTTCTCCAAACCATACAATGAAAGGTCGTAATTGAGTGCCGTCGCCAGCCTTGTCTCCCATCTTCACTTCATATTCTTCCGGTTTCAACTCTTTTATAAATTGAGGATTATATGGATCTCTGCTGGAACATACTTTTGTCAGTTCGCCATGCAGATGAATAATGTGGCTGCTTCCGGCGCGTTCATGCAGATTATCTACATTCTGTGTCACCACCGTTACATGGAAATTTTTCTCCAGTTCCGCCAACAACTCATGCCCACGGTTCGGTTTCACTTCTAACAACTGTTTCCGGCGTTCATTATAGAAATTAATCACTAGAGCCGGGTCCCGCTGATAACCTTCAGGAGTAGCCACCTGCTCCACAGGATATTTATCCCACAAACCGCCTGCATCTCGAAATGTACTAATCCCGCTCTCGGCACTCATCCCCGCCCCCGTCAAAACTACCAGATTTTTCATTACTATTCCTCCTTCTTTTTTTAATAGCCACACAAATGTAATCAGAATCATCGAATAAAAGAACACTTTTTTATGCTTAATCTAATCCGAAGCATACGAAACTAAAAATGCAAGATACTGATAATTGGCAGCATTTATGCCAACATCTATCCGTCTGACAGCTGCCAGACAATTAATTGCCTGCATAAACAAACCTAAACAATAAGAATAAACAGATTAAATTCCACCAACAAAAGGACTAATTCTTTAAAAAAAAGCGATTAACTTTCACAGATATAAGAATTTTTAAATAGCAAATGCTAAATCATTCAAATAAAACACGTACTTTTGCGTTTCATAAATTTGCAATTGATTGAAAGTTAAAACCATGAAGGTGATACATTTCAATCGCCAACAAAAAACATTATATGGATAAATTCAGTTACGCTATTGGCCTCGGAATTGGTCAAAACTTATCAAGCATGGGAATTGGAAACCTTGCGGTAGAGGATTTCGCACAAGCAATCAAAGACGTATTAGAAGGTAATCAGACAGCTATCAGCCACAATGAAGCCCGCGAAATAGTGAACAAATATTTCGAAGAATTGGAATCTAAGATGGGTGCCGTTGCTATTGAGCAGGGACAGGCATTCCTCGAAGAAAACAAAAAAGGACCGGGTGTAGTTGTCCTTCCCAGCGGATTACAATATGAAATCATCAAAGAAGGGACAGGTAAAAAGCCGAAAGCTACCGATCAGGTAAGATGCCATTACGAAGGCACATTGATTGACGGTACACTGTTCGACAGCTCTATCCAACGTGGAGAACCGGCTGTATTCGGTGTCAACCAAGTAATCCCGGGATGGGTGGAAGCTTTGCAGCTGATGTCGGAAGGTTCTAAATGGAAACTGTATATTCCGTCAGAACTCGCATATGGCGCAAGAGGTGCCGGAGAAATGATTCCTCCTCATAGCACACTCATTTTTGAAGTAGAATTACTCGAAGTATTATAAATAAAAAATTTCAAAGCAAAATGAAAAAAGTTAGTATTTTTATGGCAATCGCCGCTGCAGCAAGTCTTGCTTCTTGTACAGCTCAAGCTCCTAAAGCAAATCTGAAAACAGACATCGACTCACTGTCGTATTCTATCGGTATGGCTCAGACTCAAGGTCTGAAGGGCTATCTGACAGGTCGTCTGGATGTTGATACTACTTACATGGCAGATTTCATCAAAGGTTTGAACGAAGGTGCAAACAAGACTAGCAAAAAAGACATCGCTTACATGGCAGGTCTGCAAATCGGTCAGCAAATCAGCAACCAGATGATGAAAGGTATCAACCAAGAATTGTTTGGCACAGACTCTACTAAAACTATCAGCAAAGAAAACTTCCTGGCAGGTTTCATCGCAGGTACTTTGGAAAAAGGTGGTATGATGACTATGGAAGCAGCTCAAGAATATACTCGCACAGCTATGGAAACAATCAAAGCAAAAGCTTTGGAAGAAAAATATGCTGACTATAAAGCTGAAAACGAAAAATTCCTTGCTGAAAACAAGACTAAAGACGGCGTAAAAACAACAGCAAGCGGTCTGCAATACAAAGTAATTACTGAAGGTAAAGGTGAAATTCCTGCTGACACTTGCAAAGTGAAAGTGAACTACAAAGGTACTTTGATCGATGGAACAGAATTCGACAGCTCTTACAAACGTAACGAACCGTCTACTTTCCGTGCTAACCAAGTAATCAAAGGTTGGACAGAAGCATTGACTATGATGCCTGTAGGTTCTAAATGGGAACTTTACATCCCGCAAGAACTTGCTTACGGTGCAAGAGAATCTGGCAACCAAATCAAACCATTCTCTACTTTGATTTTCGAAGTTGAACTGTTAAGCATCGAAAAAGATAAAAAATAAGAAAGTTCTTTTCTAAATAGAAAAAGGAAAGAGGCGCAAAACGTTTGCGCCTCTTTTTTTGCTTTTTCCTATTTTTTTTCTTGAAAAAGATGAATAATTAAAATAAATCTCTATATTTGCTTACTATTTGATAACAACAGGAAATTACAATTTATTATTATGGAAAGAATAGACAACCTCGACAGGCAGATCCTAGAGATTATCTCCCAGAATGCCCGCATCCCTTTTAAAGACGTAGCTGCCGAATGTGGAGTGTCACGCGCAGCTATTCATCAGCGTGTGCAAAGACTGATTGACCTAGGTGTCATTGTAGGCTCCGGTTACCATGTGAACCCGAAATCATTGGGCTACAGAACTTGTACATACGTGGGTATCAAGCTGGAAAAAGGCTCCATGTACAAATCTGTCGTAGCGGAATTACAAAAGATTCCCGAAATTGTGGAATGTCATTTCACTACAGGCCCGTACACAATGCTGACAAAACTTTATGCATGCGACAACGAACATCTAATGGATTTGCTGAATAACAAAATGCAAGAAATACCGGGTGTAGTAGCTACCGAGACTTTGATTTCTCTGGAACAGAGTATCAAGAAAGAGATTCCCATTCGCGTTGAAAAATAATTGTGATGGAGTTTCTAAATGAATATCACCTTGCAGGGTTATTCATCGGAATCTGTACCTTTTTGATTATCGGCCTTTTTCACCCCGTTGTGGTAAAGGCCGAATATTACTGGGGCACAAAATGCTGGTGGATATTCCTGGTACTCGGCATTGCCGGTGTAATTGCCTCATTAAGTATCGATAATGTGATCTTATCTTCTTTGTTAGGCGTGTTTGCGTTTTCTTCCTTCTGGACGATCAAAGAGGTTTTCGAACAGGAAGAACGGGTACAAAAAGGATGGTTCCCCAAGAATCCGAAGCGCAAATATAAATTCTAGAAGCAAAGGATTACAGTTTTTTCTCGAAAGAATTTGCATAATTCGATGAAAAATACTACTTTTGTCACCGCATCCAGTTAATGGATACATCGGGCTTTTAGCTCAGTTGGTTAGAGCAACAGACTCATAATCTGGAGGTCCTTGGTTCAAGCCCAAGATGGCCCACCTCTTACACTTATTTAAGTACAAAAAGCCGCTAAAATTGCAGTTTTAGCGGCTTTTTTGCGTTCAACAACATAGGCAATCGAAAAAAGGGGCAGTCCGAAAACCCTGTGGGTATGTTAAATCTACCCTGTTAGTTTGCATAATCTAAAAATAAAGAATGGTATATCTCCGACTCCCCTAAACTGTGCTCTGAACGCTTTAATTTTTGCATTGAATGATTCTGCAAATGCATTCGTTTCCCTGTTAACGAAATAGTTTAGTATTGTTTCATAATAGTTCTGCATGGTATTTGTTACGGTTCTGAAACATCCGTATCCAAGCTTTTCTATTTTATTGTACCACAAGGCAAGCTTTCCACGTGCCACATCCTTGTCATAGTGCTTATTATACACATTGGTCAACTCTATAGCTAAGTCGTAAACTGATTTCAATTCCGGATAATATTCGAATATGATTTCCGCACGTATTCTTTGGGATTCAGTCCATTTACTAAAATGCTTGACAAGTACATGCTTAGCCCTTGCCAGCAGCTGCTTACGGGTATCACCATTGGTATATCGAAACGGAACATACTCTATATTTTGCTCTCTGCACCGCTGAATTTCATCGTTCTCTAAATCCCGGGCCATTCAGAGCCGATATATAGACATCTGCAAGCTGGCGAAGAAGAAAATGTATATCCCGCTGGATATTCTTCTCGTAGAACCGGAGCAGCCCATAAAGGAACCCGTCACTATGCCTCTGTTTGAAGCTGCGACAGCCGCGGAACCGACCGGGCAAAACGTACCGGACGTGTCGGTGTCACCGACAACGGTAGAACCTACTTTCGAGAAAGTTCCGGAAGATTTCCAGAACTTTCCGGAAACTTCCGGAAACCTTCCGGAAAAAATCGACAAAGAAAAGAAAAGAAAAGAAAAAGAAAACAAAGAAAAGTCCTCCTCTATCCCCCTACCGACTATCGGAGACCTCACGGAGGAGGAAGCGAGAGCTTTGCTTTCTTCCACTCCGTTGGGGAGAAACAAGCCTGAAACGACCATTGCAACAGGTAGCAATACTGCTTCCACAACTACCGGGAAACGCCCGCCACAAGTGGAGGAGGTGGCGCGCGAACAAAAGCCACGCAATCCCAAAGGGCTGATAGAGGCCCTAAGCCCTTACAATCTTTCCCCCCGGGAGCTTGAGGAGGTGCTCAAACTGTCCGGACATGGCGAAATAGGAAATCCCGTATGGCAAATTCTAGGCGAAATGCACGGGAACAAACGCCTGCGGATGCCCCGGTTGTTCCTGTTGAAGCGGCTACGGGATGCCGTGGGGTTGATAGCGGGCAGCAGTCACGGAGATGACGGAATAAAAAACAAATCGGCTTCATAGCCTCACAAAAAGCAACAACGATGAGCGAAAAAGTAAGCACGATCACCTTGCGACTGACTGCCGAGGAAGTCACGCAGCTTGAAATTTTGAAGAATCTTACAGGAAAGCGAACGGCCAGCGAAGCAATCAAACACGTTGTGCGGGAGTACCCCCGTTTCTGTACCCACTACAAGCAGGAAGCGAAGGAACACGGAGAACTGAAACGAAAATACCGGGAGCAGGGCGAAGCCGTGCGGGGTTTTCTGTCGGCACTCGACAGGTTGGAGAAAGCGGTCAGGGAAAAAGAGTAGGGGAAATGATTGCTAGCAAAATACGCTCCGGAAGATCTTGGCCAATGAAAGATTTGCTATCACATTTTTCCGGATCAGCTGCTGCAGCTCGGGAATAGTGCTGGCAAATGTTTCATCCTGGAAAAATATGATAGCAAATCTTTCCTACTGCAGCCGATGTGAGTTATACAGCTACCGGTTCCCCTTTGATAAGGGAGATTTCCAGTGCGTTTTCAATCTTGGTCAAAGTTTCGAGTGAAAGGTTCTCCCGTCCTCTCAACACCTTTGAAATGTATTGCGGGCTGCAATTCATTTTTTCAGCCAATTGCTTTTGGCTCATTCCTAATTCTTCCATCCTGTCCAGCATCAGCATGGCAATATTTTGCGAATGTCGGAGCCAAGACTTGTTTGTTTCAAGGAAGTCAAACAGCTCACGCCATTTCGAAGGCGTTGGAGAAGAATGTTCTTCAAGCCTTTGTGCGATAGATTTCATACTATTTTCCATACTATTCCTCCCAAATTATAATTCACTAATATACTCTATAAACCCTTCGTCATCAATAATTCCTTCTTCAAGCAAGTAGCGTCGAACCCTGTCTATTTTCACAAGTTCCTGCCTGGTGTGCTCTCTTTCCTGCATCGTAGCCGTCAGCTTGATGGCGCCTCCGGTGATGATGTAGTTGCCTTGAATCAATTTGATAGCGTATAACCGGAGCCATGACGAGTGACCGTATTTACGTTTTAACCGGGCCTTTTCTTTTTGCAGCATCACATCCGAAGCTTGGTTGTTGTCCAGCGGACGGAATATCTTGCTTAAATCGGTTTCCGGGGAGATGTCCATTATGATGTACGAAGGCGTTCACTATCTTCAATAGTATCGCTGATAGCTTCTTTTATATCCGTTATTTTAAAATAGGCGTTCAAAGTCGTCAATGTTCTCCTTGAAGAAAGCGCGTAGCCAAACCACGTCGGCCCAGTTGTTGAACACCTTATAAAATTCGTTATCATCCTCGCCTTCAAAGTGTACAGCCCATAATTTTCGGTCTCCAGTAATGTCGTCAAATGTCATATCTCCTTGTTTTATAGCAAGACAAAGATACGCAAAAATAACGAGATAATAAACTTATAGGTTGATTGTTTAGCAAGAAAAATGTTTTATTTAGTTGGTTTAGTGGTTGTCTGGTAGGTGGTGGTATCTGTGTCCCAGTCACTGATGTCCGGTTCGGGTAGTATTTCTCCCTGATTGTTGGTGCTATCTTGGTTGTGTGACAGTATTTCTGTTTTTTTGTTATTTTCCGATTCAGCGGGAAGCATAGGTTCGCATCCGCTCACCAAGTGAATGATAATCATCACGAATATGATGATGGCTCCTAACACCAAGTTACCTTTGATATTTCGATGAGCCCCTCCTATATACCTGTCAAACTGGCTATAATTCCAAAGTTTTTCAAAGCCTTACACAAACCGTCATTCTCAACGGTATCAGTAATAAAATCGGCTGAAGCCTTGACAGCCTCCGATGCATTTCCCATAGCTACTCCGATTCCGGCAGCTTTCAACATAGGGATATCATTACCGCCATCACCACAAGCCATTATTTCCGCCATCTCAATTCCATAATAATCGGCAAAAGCAGAAATTCCGGTTGCCTTACTGATTCCTGCAAGATTCACATCAGCAAATAAAGGATGCCAGCGTGATAAGGAAAGGTTAGGCAGAAGCGGCATTACTTGCTGTTCTATTTCATCATCGATATAAAAACAAAGCTGACAACACTCTTTTCTTTCAAATAGTTCTTCAATGTCTACAACGGCAGGGATGGGATGTTCCACGATTTTGGCAATCCGTTCGACAGTCGGAGTCAGCCGATTGACAAACACGCCTTCATCCAATTCAATAGCGACTGCGAAATCAAAAGCCTTTGCTATTTCCATGGCTTTCTTAAAATCATCCTTTGGAATAAGGTGTCTCCTTATCACAGTGCCATCCAGTAAGACACAGTCAGCTCCATTCAATGCTATAATTCCATCATACGGAACAGCAGCTATTTCATGAAGGTCACCTGCTGCTCTGCCGGTAGCAATGACTATTCGAATCCCACGGTCATGAATCTCCTTAAGGGCTTCAACAGAAGATTGCAATACTTCATGAGTTTCAAAACTCACCAATGTTCCATCCACATCGAGCATGATTGCTTTTATCATAACATCTATATTTTTTTTATTTACAGTCTATTACCCAGCGACAAAGTTACTGAAAAAATCCCCATAGCAGGTATACCACCAATACATAAAATAAAAAAGGCAAAAGGAAACAAGATCCTTTTGCCCTATACCTATTGATACCTACTGAAAAATGATAGTTAACGTTTAGCGGAAGTCCTTCAACTCTTCCTGTAATTTCTGACGGGTAAAGAATATGCGGCTTTTTACAGTACCTAACGGAAGATTCAACTTTTCTGCGATCTCACGGTACTTGAATCCTGAAATATGCATAGCAAATGGAACTCTGTATTCTTTAGGCAGAGCATTGACTACGCGGTGCATTTCCTTTAAATCGTAAGCTCTTTCTGTACTTTCAAAACCTGACTCTTGTGGCAGATTCAGATGATAGAGGTTTTCAGTCTGATCGACAAAAGTCTGATCGCGCACTACTTTGCGGTAATTATTAATAAAGATGTTCCGCATTATAGTATACATCCATCCTTTAAAATTTGTGTCGGGGGTATATTTGTCTTCGTTATCCAATGCTTTTAATGAGGTTTCTTGTAACAAATCGTTTGCTTCTTCACGATCGGTTGTCAGTTTGTATGCGAAGCGGAGTAATTCATCCTGTACTCCTATCAGATCTTTCCTGAAGGTTAAACTTTTCATATACGCTATTTTTAAATTGTGAGTATTCGTTTTTATAATTTTGATGTTGCAAGTTTACGGGTTTTCAACAAATGTGGCAGGTGAAGAACAGACATTGTTTAGGGGAAAATCTATCGGTTGATAGAATTTAGGTCATTTCTGATAGTATTCGGGTGGTTTTTAATCCGCATTACAGCAAAAATCCCATTTTGAAGTCACACCTGACTCAAAATGGGATAACACAAACAAAACAAACAATATTAGCGATTTTCACAAACAGCTGTCTTTTTATATTAAAAAATTCATAAGACTTAATTTAAAATCTGTCGCTTAAACATTCTTTTTATGGGGGCAAAAGTATTATTTTCCGGCAAAATGGAACGTATGATTTAAGAATAGTTATAAAGAATAATTGTTTTATGTATAAAAAATTGTGTCCAAATATAAAGAATTGTATCTCATAACTAGTATAAAAAGTGGCATAAATTAGTCTTTCGACGATATTTTATAATATCTCACACATTCCAAAGTGATGTAAATTCTCCTACTTCTTTTTTCACGTAAGAATTAATTTCTATATTTGGGCAATGTACAACCAAATACCAATTTATTATCCATGACTGATACTATTTCTTATCAATATGCAGCTCCTTCTACACTGCAACGGTCGGCCGATCAAGACGAACTGTTTCTTGCCAAATATAGCGAAATAGAAAAGAAAGAAGCTCCCTGTTTCTTTTGGGGAAAGCTGACACAACCTTATATGACGGCACGTTGCCTCATTGCATTATCCAACGTTGTGCAATCCAGTTTCAATCTGACACCAGCACAGCTTGCAATGCTGAAAGACCCAATTGTAACGGCTGGAAATAATCGTTTGCGCTTTGAAGGATTTTCTAATTGTGCAGGTGTATACGCCAGGGTCGATGTACTTCCTGATGGACACGACGGAGAATTCTTGGAAAACGGGACAACGAATGTAGATTTTAATCCCGGAATGATTTCTGCTTTAGGAGGAATAGGCAGACAGGAAAATGTAGTAATGTCGG
Source organism: Bacteroides luhongzhouii (assembly GCF_009193295.2). NCBI lineage: Bacteria > Pseudomonadati > Bacteroidota > Bacteroidia > Bacteroidales > Bacteroidaceae > Bacteroides > Bacteroides luhongzhouii. Next base: position 954,339 of record NZ_CP059973.1, read on the forward strand.
TCGGTCCCAAAGAAGTGGGACTCTATAATAAAGGTGAGAAGGTGATAGAGCGAAAAGTACCTCTGCCCGTGAAATGGATAAAGGGGCTGACTACGGTGCAAATTTATCAATCCGTTGCCGAAAAGGTCTTTTCCTTCAATCGCATACAAACCCTGCAACTCTTCCAGACACTTCCGAAAAGTAGTGTGAAATGTGATTATTATTTAGTGATGCGTGGTCAAAAACCGGCCTTTTCACCGGTGAAAAGTATGAATGCCATCTGCATCGGAGGACTCCATCGTTTGCGCTTGCTCGAGCCTTTGCTTCCCTTTGCCGATGAGTTGAAAGTATTTGTGCATCCTACTATGCAATCTACTATCTGGCAACTTTATTTCGGTCCGGTCCGCTTCAGTCTTTCTCTTTCCCGCGAATGTTGGAGAGGATTTTCCGGAGAAGGTGCCGCACTGGAATCTCTGCTCGAAGACGTACCTGAAAGATGGATAGAGGCGATGGATAAATACAGTTACGCCAATCAACAGTTCAACCCCACTCTTTTTGCCATAAAAGAACATATTGACCTGGATAAGGTAGATTCTCTCTCGGCACGATTGGCAGCAATGGGGTTGCTGGGATTTGATTTGGATGAAAACAGTTTCTTCTACCGCCGTCTGCCTTTCAAAACCGAACGTATTTTGAGCCTCAATCCCCGAATGATAGCCGCTGAAAAGTTGCTGAAAGAAGAAAAAGTAGAAATCATTTCGAATGACGGTAACCGGACAGAAGCCCGTGTTGCAGGAAGCGGAGGAGTGAGGCATACCGTCATTCTGGACAGAGAGAACGAAAAAGAGCGTTGCACTTGCACCTGGTTTAGCAGCAATCAGGGAGAACGGGGAGCTTGCAAACATATTTTGGCAGTAAAGAAACTAGCGCAATGGAAGAACTAAAAAAAGAACTGGAGAAGTTATCCAAAGCTTATGTGGATACTCCGGAGAATGAAGAGAAGATATTAATCCCTTTTATCAAGAGATTATTGGAGTTGCCAATGAAGGACAGGCGGAAGTTGCTGCCGCTAATCCGGGAATTACAATGGATAAAAGGCAGGTTCGCTGGTTTCAGCAGTGAGACAACCTGTAGTCCGGCACGGGCACATTTTTTATCGGCAGTACAGTTTGTATGTGCCAACAAACGGGAGGTGGATATGGCATATCATGTGAAGTTTGATATGCTCTGCAAACTACTCCCACTTTACAACCCTGCCTGGCTGACAGACTTTATCAACGATGACAAAACATGGTTCAATTTCGATCTCAATTACGAAGAACTGATGCAGCTCATGGACATGGGATACCTCAAAGAAATTACGCCAAACCGCATAGCGCATGTACTCCCCTGGATTACCCTCATTAGAAAAAAGGGAGGCAAAGGAGACGATACTTTCAACAGTGAGCTATTACTCAAGCGGGATATTACACTGAAAGAGCACATCTGGACGCTTTTCGAACACGAATCAATCATCGGTTATCAGGATGACTGTGCCAAAAATGCTTATAAGAAAGGGATCACAACACGGGATGAAAGTATCAGTGCGGCCCTCTATCGCTATTCATTGGACGGTCATCTGGATAGAGAACGGCTACTAAGAACCACCCTCGCCACTTTTCACCGGAGCTTCAAAAAAGACATGGCAGGATGGTTTGCCAAATTCTTTGAAACGCTGCAACCGACCACCGGAGAATTGTTATCCTTACAGGAAGAGATCATGCAAACATTCACTTCTTCCTACACCAAACCGGTAAATATAATGTTGCAACAGTTGAAGAGCATTGCAGACGAAGAAGGATTCCGCTATCAGGAATTCATCGAACGGGCAACCACCCTTTTCTTCTCCAGTCCCAAGAACTCGCTATTAACCATTTACTCCATCTTTGAAAAGATCGTTGCGCAACATTCTGAGATGAAAGAGCCTTGTTGTATCACTCTCTGCCAACTATTTTTGAAGAAGGACGAAAGCCTGCAAAAGAAAGCTGCCAACTTTATTTCAAAGTATGGAGACGCCTCTTCGTCCAATCTCCAAGAAACACTACAGTCTTATCAACCGGAGATGTTTCAAAGTGTGCAAGCGATACTCGCATCTTTCAAGCCACAGTCTACAGAGCCACACCTTGCAGAAGAAGCAAATGCAACAGATACAAGTACGACAGAAGACATTCTTCATACAGAAGGAAAGAATACAGAAAGAAATAGTACTGATAAATCCCTCCTCTCCGAAGAGCCATCTCTGGAAGCCGTCCGCATTTGCCGGGAAGACAATCGTATTCCATTCCCTGCCAACAAAGAAGATTTCCTGTTCCAGCTTAGCCGTTTGTTCGACATGGAGGAGAACTGGGAGGTAGAAACAACGATTGCCGCTATCATTGCTTTCCATCCCCAACTGGATAAAGAAGACCTCAACCGGATGGAACCTATTTTCCAACGGGCAGCTAATATTGTTGCCAATAGTTGGGAACCATACGAAGATCTCCTTGCCACTTTCCTATTGGAATACCAACGCTTATGGGCACAGACAGACGACCCTAATACAGGAGTTTTGAGAAACATATTCACTCGGCTGGAAGAGAAACTGAAAGGAATAGATAAAAACAGAGGAGCTTACGACGAACGTTCCTTCAAACGACTTGCTGACTGGCAACCCGGTTATAGCAACGCAACCTGTTTCACCCCCATCAAGCAGTTATGGCTGAATGTGATCCGCAAAATAAAAGAAAGAAATACATTGCCATTGCTTTCTACTCCCACTCATACCCCGGCATACCTACAAGCCACCGAACTGATACGCCGGCTTGCCGCATATCAGGAAGTAGGAAAGAAACCCTGTTCGTGGGATTTCCAACTGGCTATTGCCCGTTGTGCCATGGAAGACAAAGAAGAAGCCATCGTCACCGCCCGGCAACTGTTGCAAGATGAGTATCTGCATCTCTCCCTGTTCTTATTAGACGAAAACACGCAACCCGAACCGCCCTACAACCATCCGACCGCTTGGGTAGCCGCCGGACTGGTAAAAGCACCGGAGACAGAATTTGAAGCATTCAAGTCTTTCGCCTGTAACACATTGCCACACAAGCATCTGACAGGAGACTACGAATGGAAAGAAGTGAAACCCAAAGAAAACTCATACGAAACGGACAGACGCCTGCTCCAACTTGATTTTCACAAATGGCACAAATATATCGAACGCAACAGCCATCAGCTATGGCAGGAACATCTGATTATTAACAGTAAATACAACATGGATGACTCCCGCTACATGGAACCTCTATTGTGTTGTTACCCTAACCACCCGGAACCGTTGATAGCCCGGATTATCTCCTGCTACATGGCGTTCGGCACTCCACAGGAAGACAGCAAACGTACTCTTGCCTGTGCCTTACGTATGTTATTGTCTTTCCATTGCCCGCTCAAAGAGATGAGTCTGCTCCTGTTAAGCGGTTCACTGCTTTTTGTAGACAAAACAGTCCGTTCCTATGCAGCAGAATTATGGGTGGAAGGACTCTCCACAGGGAGAATAAACAACCACCGGGTAGGAGAAATCCTGGCCCGGCTTATCAGCATGGAACTTGCTCCGTTAAAACGCTTCACCACACAAGTGTACGAAAGCATGTACAAACGAAGTGCTTTCCACAACCGCCAACTGGAAGAACTGCTCACTGTATTTATCAGCGGATTGCCCGACAAACCCGTCACCGGACTCAAACAACTGCTCGAACTCTATCTGGAACTATTGACCATCAACCACAGCAAGGTTACGAACGAACGACTCCTGCAACGCCTGCAAGAATGGGCAACGAACAGCAATCTGAAGAAAGTGACCACTTCACTCAACAAACTATAATAAATTCATGATTATGACCATAGAAGAACGCCTCAACGAAATAGTAGAAAAGCAACAGGGTGATGACATCATCCCCTTTCTGCAAGGACTTACACAGGAAGAGCGAAAGGGGCTTGTCCCCTGCCTGAACAAACTGGAAGAATACTACAGTAAATTCGTGCAACTTAACGAGAATACATACGGTACACGGGCAACTTCCGTACAGCATCGTATCATCAATCTTACCGCCCTCGTTGTCTATTCTCTGAAAGAATTCCGCAAATACGAATGGGGAATCAATACGGAGGAACTGAATGAATTGATCCCGTGGTACATTCCCTCCTGGCTCGATAGCTTCTTCAAAGAAGGTGAAAGCAAAGAATTCGACGGTTTCTACGGAATGAATTACGAGATCCTGATGGATTGGATAGAACAAGGAGTACTCACCATAACACCCTCTCCACAAACCATCGCGAAGTATCTGGTGAACTATCTGAACAATACAGATTTCCTGCAAAAACGGGTAATCACACTCAAAGAGCATATCTGGTATCTGTTCCAACATGACTGCAGACAAAACTGGGCAGACAGCCGTACGAGTGGACAACCTTATTTCTCTTTCAGATACTTCGTAGAACACGGACAGCTAGACCGTATGCGTGTATTAAGGGAATCTCTGCTCGCTGTCAACCGAAAAATGAACAAGAACTTATGCGGCTGGTTTGCAGGCATGTTTACCGCACTTAACCCCAGCATAGAAGAGCAACTCGCATTACAACCGGAAATATTCGCCGTCCTGTCTGCCCCTCACAGCCGCCCGGTTAATACCATACTCGGACTGCTGAAAGGCTTATGCGTTCATCCACAATTCCGGATCGAAGAGTTTCTGAATCAGACTTCCGTTCTTTTCGCTTCAGATGTGAAGGCAGTCCACCAAAACACATTGGCCGTACTTAACAAGCTGGCAAAAGAAAGAAAAGAATTTCGTGACACCATCTGTTGTGTTGCCGCACAAGGATTAATGAGCCGGGAAGAATCCACTCAAAGCAAGATAGTCAAACTGATCCTGACGTATGGAGAGACGGAATCCGCCACATTAAGAGAAGCACTCTCCGTATATACGGAAACAATGTTGACAAACACTAAAAAAGAGCTGAAGGCTTATCTGGAAAATAACGAATCCGGCCATACTTCTGCCTATAATGAAGCGACTCCCGCCCACTTCGGACAGCCCGATAACGATTCCGCCTCTTTCGTGTATGAGCCAATACTTCCCATTATCCGTGAGGACAACCGGATACAGGAAATCGCTTCTCCCGAAGACCTGATATTTCTTGCCAGCCAAGTGCTGGATGTGAACGAGATCTATCACTTCGACCTATTACTCGGTGCCTTAGTGCAATGGGACCGGCAACAGGAAGCGAAACAAATCTCACAATGGACACCCATCCTTCAACGCGCCTACAAACTACTGATAAACGGAGGAAGTTCACGAAACGGCCTATTAGACCAACTAATGGCAACTTTTCTCCTTGATTATGCAAAGCTACTGGTTAAACGCTTCCCTAAAGAAGCAAAAGAGCTAAGCGACTTACATCAGAAAATGGTACAGAAAGACGAACTGCAGAAAGGTAAATGGGGCTATCGAAATCTGCAGAAACTCACCATCCGTCAGAAAACAAACCAAAAAGAGAAATTCCCCGTTCACAAGCAGCTATTATGCCGCACACTAGACCTTTTGGAAAGCAAGGAGAAACCTTTACCCCTATTGTCCACTCCCACCCATATACCTATGTTTATTGCTCCGGCAACCCTGATAAAAAGATTAAAACAATATCAACTAGCAAACGCCGAGCCAGACGATATGGATATGCAAACGGCACTCTCGCGAGTGGCACTAGATGATTCATCGCAAGAACTCCCTATCATCCTTCAAGACTTAAAAGGAGAATACCAACGTTTACTTTCTTTCTTATTGGGAGCAGAAGACGCACTCCCTCAAGCCCCCTTCACCCATCCTTCCTGGTGGATGACAGCAGGACTCGTCAAGTCGCCGGAGACAATCTACTCCGAATTCAAAGATTTCTCTTATAGTAAAGGGCCACGTGAATTCCTGACCGGAAACTTTGTATGGAGAACTTATCTGCACACTGACTCGTATATCGATTACAACAAGAAAAAAGTAGAATGGACCTCCGCTATTCTTAATTTCGATATCCCGGAAAGCAAGAACTCTCATATCGTCAATAAAGACGAATATAATGAGAGAATCAATTACCATTCATACGATCCTCATCCGTTAGTGGTCGAAATGTACCCGCTGATAGAACGTTACGACGATATACAGAACGACTTGCCACGTTTGGCATGGTTAACTCCCAATATGCCTGAACCATTATTGGTATGGTGCATCCGCAGTGCCATATATTATCCGATGCTAAATGAGGTCAGGGAAATAGGCATCACCAAAGCCACCATCGAAGCGCTTCATCAGTTAAGACACACCTGGCATGAGACGTCTTACATACTGGAAGCCAGTTGTATGTTGGTAGCAGATAAGACTTCCCGTTCTTACGCCGCCGAAATCTGGATAGACCGTGTCGGCAAAGGATGTATAGACAGTGAACACATAGGTAAAATCTTAGGTTCACATCAACACACCGGCTGGGGACCGTTGAAAAGACTCACCGATCTGATACAGCAACAAATGATGAATGTCAGCCCCCTGCACAACCGGGAACTGGAGAAACTAATCGTGGCAATGCTGGCCGAACTTCCGGAAAAGCCGATAAAAGATTTAAAAAAGTTGTTGGAGATATATGCAGAACTGTTGTCAATCAACAACAGCAAAGCCAAAGATGAACAGGTTTTGCACCTGTTGGACGTTTGGAAAGGGGTCGCCAATCTGAAAAAAACAGTGGCTAATATCCAACATTAAGAGAAGCGGTTGGAGTTACTTAATCTCTTGCGTTGTGTCAACGTATTGGCACGACCCGATCACTTAAACAATCAGGATTTAAAGGTAGTTTATTGGAGCTAAAGCCAAAAAGAAGTATCTTTGGCACACAAAATACCAAAGTTTGAATGATCATTCTAAAATATAGTTTAACCATCTTCTGTTTGCTGCTGACAGGATGCTCCTTCTTTTCCGACCAAAAGGAGAAGGAGGGTCCCACCCTGACGGAATACGAATATACACCGGACGATATGCAATCCGGCGAAGAATGTACCACCGTCTCACCGCCACCGCCAGAGCGAAGCGCAATGGCTCTCTATATGGACTCACTAGGACTTGTCAATGTAACCGATCTGGATAGTAGCCTCGTTGTCAAACTAATGTATACGCAGGCTGATAATTTCACGGGCGAAGTGCTTTACGATAGCCTAACGGAAGCCTATCTGCATCCGGATGCGGCATACGCTCTTATAGAAGCACAAAAAGCCTTGAAAGAGCTACATCCCTCTTATAGTCTTATCATTTACGATGCAGCCCGCCCCATGTCGGTACAAAAGAAAATGTGGAACGTAGTGAAAGGAACGTCCAAATATAAATATGTCTCCAACCCAAACCGTGGAGGCGGACTACATAACTACGGGCTGGCAGTAGACATCAGTATTCAAGACTCTTTAGGGCAGCCTTTACCTATGGGAACCAAAGTAGACCATTTGGGTGTGGAAGCTCACATCACAAACGAAAACGAACTGGTACATAACGGAAAAATGAGTGAAACAGAACGTCAGAACCGGATATTGCTGCGAAAAGTAATGAAAGAAGCCGGGTTCCGTGCATTACCCAGTGAATGGTGGCATTTCAATTTTTGCAGCCGGGATGTAGCCAGACAGAAATATAAGTTAATACCATAAATCGGCACTCGACAAGACCATAACCGGTGCTCAACGATTCAGTGTAATATCCTATAACACAATAACGCTATGATACAAATTTCCCCCGAAACTCTACTTTTCATCCGCGAACATTCATCGGAGGATGTACGCGCACTGGCTTTACAAGCTAAAAAGTATCCGGATATAGATATGCCGACTGCCATCACCCAAATTGCAGGAAAACAGGTTGCCGCCGAAAAGATTCCCTCATGGTGGGCAATAGAAAAGATATGGTATCCGAAACATCTGTCGCTAGAGCAATGCTCTTCTGAAATCACTGCCCGCTACAAAGCCCGTCTTTCGCAAGGAGATTCTCTGACCGACCTCACCGGAGGCTTCGGCATAGACTGTTCTTTTCTTGCCACCGGATTCAAGTCCGCCACTTATGTAGAACGTCAGGAAGAGCTTTGCGAAATAGCCGCACACAACTTTCCCATACTGAATCTAAACCATATAAACGTAAGAAATGAGGACGGAGTAGCCTATCTGCAAACAATGTCCCCCGTAGATTGTATCTTCCTCGACCCTGCCCGCCGCAATGAATACGGCGGAAAAACGGTCGCCATCTCCGACTGCGAACCGAACGTAGCCGAACTCGAAGATCTTCTGCTTAGCAAAGCCAACCGGGTAATGATAAAACTCTCTCCCATGCTCGATCTTTCAGTAGCACTGAAAGAGCTGAAACATACACAGGAAGTTCATATCCTATCCGTCAATAACGAATGTAAGGAACTGCTAATCCTACTCGGACAAACATCACCGGCAGAAATCGCCATTCATTGTGTAAACCTCTTCACGAAAAGGATTCAAGAAGAACAACACTTCGTATTCACCCGCGAACAAGAGCAGCGTAGCGAATGTACTTATACCGAATCTTTAGAAAATTACCTTTACGAGCCGAATGCATCTCTTCTAAAAGCCGGTGCCTTCCGCAGTATCGCCGCAGTCTACTCTGTCCGGAAACTGCATCCCAACAGTCATCTTTACACCTCCGATACTTTCATCGAAAACTTCCCCGGAAGAATCTTCCGGATTGTCAACCACTGTAGTTTCAATAAAAAAGAAGTAAAGGAAAATCTGGCAGATCTGAAAAAAGCAAATGTGACTGTCCGTAACTTCCCCGCCACAGTAGCCGAACTTCGCAAACGGCTCCATCTGACAGAAGGAGGAGATACCTACCTATTTGCCAGCACGTTAAATAATGGACAAAAAGTTATCATCCGCTGTGAGAAAGTCTGAACTAGTACCCACAGCTACCTGCGCACACTTGCACAAGGCGTAAGCTGGGATGGGCAATACCTCTTCCGTCCTCTCAAACGCTTTATCTTTGGAGGAACCTACACCGGATTTTCTTCCAAAGGAAGCCATCCTGAAGGAAAAGACCATTTATGGATTCATTTCATCGGCACGCAAATCGGAATGTGTAATGCCAATACCAAACATTGGCAAATCCGGGTGACAACCGGTCCTGGCGGAGTCATTCTGCGAAACAACAGCGAAGTATTCGGCAACACACGAAAAGTGAGAGCCTTCACTATCGGTCTACTCACCAATGCCAATGTTACCTATAAGCTGAGTCCCAACCTAGGAGTCAGTCTAGGAGTACAATATATGTATAGCGAACTACTTAGAATGAGGACTCACTATCACGGAGAAAAGGTTATTGTAAAACTCGATTCAAATGATGATGCCAACCTCACACGACTAAACGTCACTACGGGATTATCCTATTATTTCTAACATTCACTAAAAAAAGCAATATGAAGAAATATATACTCATTCTCTTTTCCATCATCAGCTTCTGGAGTTGTACGGAAGATGAATCGATCGATATCACCGTTTTGCCTTCTGCCACCACTACAGGCGCCAACACATTCGGTTGCCTGATGGACGGCTGGGTTTATGTGGGAGGACGCTACCTGAATTGGGGACACTCATATAGATCAATACCGGTGTAAAAACAAACTTTTAATACGAACTAAATCACACTATTTATTCCTTTAAAAGGAAGCCCCCGTTGGTTTAAAAGGAACGGGAGGTTGGTTTAAAAGGAAGAGGGCGTTCCTTTTAAACCAACAAATCAAAAAAATCGAAGCAATTATGTAAATTTATAAATCACTAATATACAACAGAATATGAATATAAAGATTTAAATTCTCTTGATGATATAAATTCTACTCTCAGTGAAAAAACACACAACCCGAGGTGTTCCTTTCGTGATGAAAAGGACACCTTTTTAGTAATATTCTATCGCCTACCGATTAGTAGAAGTCCCGTAAGCCTACGATCAATCCAAGCAAAAACTATTCAGATCTATTTTCTTCCCCCGCCTTATTGGAAGGATTATTGCTTTTCTGATACTCTTTGGGAGTGGTCGTCTCATTTCCATCCCGAACTGCCATATAATGCGGTGACATAATTTCAATGCCGGCCTCATTAAATTTATCCTGAATATTCTGATGCAAATCCGAATAAATCTGTGCCATCTTATCTGCCTGTTTGATATAAGCATTAATTTGATAGACCGGATACCAATCGCTCAAAGAAGTTTCCAACACAAACGGACGTGGATCATCCACCACTCCGGGAGTGTTCAACGCAGCATCAATCAGTATCTGATTAACCTGCCGCCAGGGAATATCATAACCGATAGATACTTCCGAGTGAATAATCAGTCCATATTCACGCGCCGAAGTACTGTAGTTCACCGTATGAGACGACATGATAAATGAATTGGGAACAGTCACAACCTCATTTTTGGGAGTCCGGATACGGGTGACAAGAGGAGTCTTTTCGATGATATCACCTGTGGTATCATTCAATTTGATCCGGTCGCCCATCTTGAACGGACGCATATAAGTAATCACCAGTCCGGCAATAATATTACCGATAACCGTACTTGACCCGAGCGAAACGATCAATCCGACAAATACCGAAATACCCTGGAACACACCGGAATCGGAGCCGGGGAGATAAGGGTAAATCATCGCAATCATAAATGCATAGAGCAGGAAACGGGCGATATGGAAAGTCGGCATCGCCCAATCCGGGTAGAAGCCATTGATTTTGAGTCGCCCGGCTTCCACTTCACGTGCCAGATACAAGACGAGACGTACCAGGTACTTCACGGCATACCAGATGACGATGATGGTAAACAGTTTGGGCACATAGTCGATAATACCCACAAAGATACCGCGAATCGGATTCCATATATACCCCAACAGTTGATATGCCAGTCCTTCTGTCTGCGGGAAGATGATAAAAATCAACGGTACGGTAAACAGTAGCTGCAATCCCATCAGTATATACCGCCCGATACTGGACAGGAACACTAACAGGTTCGCCTGTTTCTGCGCATCCAACAATTCATATCCCTGGATGGATACCGGTTTTATCTTCGTGTCTTTCAGGCGCAGAATACGCGCTTTCAGTTTACGGAATAACCAGTTAGTCAAGCGGAACAGGAAATACTGTCCAACAATTACCAACACAAAATAGAGCACACGCTTTGCCATACGCCAAAGTCCGTGCTCGGCTTTCATCTCATGCAGTTTGGTAATGACACTCTGTTGTCTTTCCTTAGCTAGCGAATCACGGGAAACTCCTTCCCACAAGGCATCCTGATCGGTAAGAGAAAGTAGTACTTTGCTGCCGTACATCAAATCGGAAACTATGTCCGAATGGTCGATAGCAACAGAATCAGGTTGTAGATTAAAGCGTCTTCCTATTTCTTCAATCGCCGCACCGGTCATTTGGGCACGTTGCTGAGGAGTATATCCACCTCGTTTGGTGAAAAGGTAAAATAAGGTATCATCGTCCGCCACTACCGGTATTCCCTTAGTGAACTGCCGCAGGGAGTCGATGCGCTGTCGTTGCTGTGCATATTTTACGGAGTCGGCGGTAGCCATCTGGAGCTTCATCTGCTCCATTTCCATCCTCATATTCGCCTCATTGAGCCGGGCTTCTTCCAATGCTTTCTGCATATTCGCCAAGTGGATAGAGTCCGAATCCCGTTTCAAAGGAACATGTCCGCCCGTTATTGTATCTCCGGCAAATATCTTCTTAACCGCCTGTTCCAACTGTGCTTGCGCCCCGATTGCCAGGAAAGAAAAGAACAACACTAGTAACGACCGTTTTATTTTATTTATTTCCATACCTTATATTCCTTGATTATAATTAAGGTTAATCTAACATTTCATTAAAAACAGAGCAAACATACGGATTGTTTTTGACATTACCATTTCCAAATTGATTATCTTTGCCACTAAAAAAGAAAAAACATGAATATATTATTACTTATCGGGGGATTAATCCTCATTCTTCTAGGAGCTAACGGCTTAACAGACGGTGCCGCCTCAGTAGCCAAGCATTTTCGCATCCCTCCTATCGTAATCGGACTTACCATCGTTGCATTCGGCACTTCTGCCCCGGAACTGACGGTCAGTGTATCTTCTGCTCTCAAAGGAAGCGCGGATATTGCCATAGGCAACGTAGTGGGAAGTAATATATTCAATACATTGATGATTGTGGGCTGCACAGCGTTATTCGCCCCGATTGTCATCACCCGCAATACGCTTAGAAAAGAGATACCGCTCTGCATACTTTCTTCTATGGTCTTGCTAATTTGTGCCAATGATGTATTTCTGGATAAAGCTCCGGAGAATATTCTGAACAGAGTAGACGGTTTATTATTGCTTTGTTTCTTTGTCATCTTCATGGGTTACACCTTTGCCATCGCCTCCAAGCCGACCACGACGGAACAAGCGGGACAGATAGAACCTCCGACCATAGAAGAGGAGACAGAGATCAAATCACTCCCTTGGTGGAAATCCATTCTTTATATCATCGGAGGCTTGGCTGCCCTTATTTTTGGAGGTCAGCTGTTTGTTGACGGTGCCACGGGCATCGCCCGCAACCTGGGTGTCAGCGAATCGGTTATCGGACTGACACTGGTTGCAGGAGGTACTTCTCTTCCTGAACTGGCTACGTCTATCGTTGCCGCATTAAAGAAGAATCCGGAAATTGCCATTGGGAATGTGATTGGTAGTAACCTCTTCAATATATTCTTTGTACTGGGATGTAGCGCCAGCATCACTCCTCTCCATCTTAGTGGAATTACCAACTTTGACCTGTTTACGTTAGTAGGTTCCGGAATTCTGCTTTGGTTATTCGGGCTGTTCTTTGCCAAAAGGACTATCACGAGAATCGAAGGAGGGATTATGATACTTTGTTATGTGGCGTACACGGTGGTATTGATTTATAATTCCTAATTATTATAACAAAACACCTGATATTCAGCTTCATTCCAAGTATTTTTTCCTTCTTTAGACATAGAAACTGGTACGATACGAATATTTAATGATTTTTTCCCTTTAGTATACCTGGCTGGAATTTCAAAGTCATCTTCCAACCAGCGTTTATAAGGGTTACTATCAGCTACATACCATAAACGTTCTGTAACCTCTTCACCATCAACAAAAACACGGGCTGCTTGTCGAGCATCGCTTTGATCGCTCAACCTACGCAAACGCACTCCTTCATTTTGAAAAGATATGTTCACTTTAAAACTACTAAAACTTTCAAACCGGACGGTTTCTCCTACATATAAAATACGATCCTCATTTCCTTCAAAGAAACTTTCCAATTTTGTTCTTCGTACATTACCTATAGCTTTATAAGAGTGCCGTTTAATGGAATGCGAAGAATTTAAATCCAAGCTATCAGTTTTCACTAGTACATTTTTATCTTGGCCATAATAGAATATAGTACCCGAATGTTCCAAATACTGATTGTTATATTCGCCCGACTCTATTCCAAACTTTAGCTCTGAATAGAAAGGATAACTATCGCCTATACAAAAACGAGTCATAGACCATGGGTTATCCGAGAGACCGTCATATCCTCCCATTGGATGCACTTCAGGCGGAGTCGGGAATCCCCAACCAAAACAAACATAACTTTCAGAACCGTCACTTTCAACTTGTGGGGTCCGTTTGCCGTCAATATATACACGAACATCCCCCTCGCAAGAAATGATATGTGAACGTTCGGCATGACATGTAATATGGGCAGCAACCATCTTCCCTCTTCCTTGAATAGCGGCTATCGGACTATCTGTTCCTGCCACATGTTTTCGGGTATAGTATGGTGTATTACGAAAGTATCCGGTATTAGAGGTAGGATAAACCGACCGGGAAACTGCTATTTCTGAGAATCCCAAAGAAACAGGAACACCACTACGATTTTCAATCATTATCTTCGCATGTTTCCAATATGGCATTGGAAAATAATTATAGAACCAGCCGTCCGTATTATATCCAGACAACAAATAGTTGGTATCGTGAAAGCCCAAAGAGTTGCCTCCCAAACACGCTAAAGGACATGAAATATCGGGTTGCTGATGAGCATCCCAAAACATATGAATCCATACATCCTGCAAGTGCTGCTCATTAATCTCCGGAAGATAAAATTTTAAAGAACCAATAGCTCCCTCTCCTTTTTCATCCAATAAAGTAATGGATTCGCCAGCATTAATCTTTTGTTCCGACTTACGATGATATGCCAATTGATCTTTGCACAAAAGATTACTTCCTTGTTTCTTCCATAATTGTATCAAAGTATCATAATTCTCCTTCCCGGTAAAGGTCTTGATACCATTGTCCGCATAAGTGTGGTATACAACATGTCCCCAACCTCCTTCACCTTTGGTTCTTTCATAACCTTCCAGTTTCACATCGGTGGTTACACGGCAGCCCTTGTTAAACGGCATTGGAACAAAACTCCGTGCAACACATATGGGCCCTCTTCCGTTATCAAACGGACCAATATAACTTTCAGCCAAAGGTTTTATAAAAGGCTCTTTCTCTCCGAATTCAGATAAATGTAAACTAAAACGAGGCGTTTCTTCTCCATCAAAATAAAAACGGAAGAGCGGATCACTTGAACTCATATAGCGATGTTGTACAAGATTATAAATACATCCCGGACCATCAACATCAAATATTACCCATTCTCCACGTTGATCCTGGTAAAGACTCCAGTCCCAGTCGGCATTCTTTCCTCTTTTATCAATACTACCTTCATAATGGACAGAGATTCCACGATCTAACAGGGGCAAAGATGCAATATCAACCATTCGAGATATACCATAAGATATACTATCAGTCTGCCAACCCGACTGTGCTACAGAGACTATCGAGCCAATTGCCGACAATGACACAACCCCGAAAACAACAAAACAAACTAAAAAAATACTTCTTTTCATAAGGTGATAAATATAAAATAAAACATGAATCTATCTATAAAATTTAATTCATAAAAGTACGGCAACTTATATAAGCATACAACCACTTTATTATCAAATCAATATACTATTTTAACCTTCAAGCCATCTGTTATCATATTTATTTTCCGGCTTAATCTTTTTTGTATATATATATAATAAGGTAATATACTCTTGCCTTAAATAAATAGTAAGAAAAGTATCAGTATATGATAACAAAGCACTTTTTTACATATTTTTTTTGTGCTTACTTTGCAACGTCCATCTTATATGTTATACCTAATTTATTATGAAAATGAAGAAAGTCATTTTGTTTATCACCTTATTCTCCATGATATCATTATTCAGTTACAGTAAAGATCCTGTAAAACAATGGGGACAACTACAAGTAAAAGGTAATCAATTATGCAGCCAAACCGGAGACCCTATTGTATTAAGAGGGGTTAGTTATGGCTGGCACAACCTATGGCCCAGATTTTACAATAAGCAATCTGTGAAATGGTTGAAAAAAGATTGGAAATGTACCGTTTTACGCGCCGCCATGGGAACAGTTATTGAAGACAACTACATTGAAAATCCGGAATTTGCATTAAAATGCATGAATAAAGTGATTAAAGCGGCAATTAAAAACGACCTCTATATAATAATCGACTGGCATACTTATTATCCACAAAAAAAAGAAGCAAAAGCATTTTTCTCAATGATGGCACAGAAATACGGAAAATATCCTCATATTATTTATGAAATATACAACGAACCTATGGAAGACAGTTGGGAAAGTGTGAAAGAATATGCAACTGATATTATCTCTGAAATACGTAAATATGATCCTGATAATATTATTCTTGTAGGCAGCCCACACTGGGACCAAGACTTACACCTGGTAGCAGAAAGTCCTTTAGAAAGATTCAATAATATAATGTATACCCTCCATTTCTATGCCGCCACTCATAAACAAGAGTTACGGGATAGAGCTGAAGCAGCATGGGAAAAAGGAATTCCCATTTTTGTGTCAGAATGTGCAGGCATGGAATGTACTGGCGATGGCCCATTAGATATACCAGAATGGACTCGTTGGGTAGAATGGCTGGAAAGCAAAAAGATCAGCTGGGTTAACTGGTCCATTTCAGACAAGAACGAAACTTGCTCCATGATTCTTCCGCGAGCAAACAAAAACGGAGGATGGGACGAGTCTTTAATAAAACCTGCAGGACGTCAAAGCCGTAAGTTTATCCGACAATACAACTCACATATTTATAAAAATAAAAAATGATAAAATAATATCAGTTTTAGGCAAATAACGTCAATAATTTACATTCCTTATTTACTAGCTTTGCATCAATAATAAATGTACGAGATTTTATACTAAAGTTAATTTTAAATTTGATAAAAATGAAAAAGAATCTCTTTTCTTTTCCCCGCTCAAAAGTGCGGATGCTAAAAGGATCAAAAGGAGTCTGGCTCTTTTTGATTATGTTCTGGATGATAAATACAGCTGCATCAGCAGCAGGTATTGAAATTAAAGGTACTGTAACAGACAGTAAAGGTGAACCTCTTCCCGGAGTTAATATTGTTGAGTTAGGAGTTAAAAAAAACAATGGTACCATCAGTGATTTAAATGGTAAATATACTATAACAGTAGAAAGCCAAAAATCTGTTCTTCAGTATACTTTTATCGGTTATAAAACAACAGAAGTCACTGTAGGAAACCGTAAAACAATCAATGTTTCACTCAAAGATGATACTCAATCTTTGGATGAAGTAGTAGTTATCGGCTATGGTACAATGAGGAAAAAAGATTTATCCGGAGCCGTTGCTTCTATTAAAAGTGATGACTTGATGCTTGGTAACCCGACCAGCATTTCCCAAGCCCTACAAGGTAAATTAGCTGGTGTACAAGTAAACCAGAGTGATGGTGCTCCCGGTTCAGGTGTAAGTATCACCATACGTGGTGCTAACTCATTCTCTACAAATTCACAACCACTTTACATTGTCGACGGTATTCCGTTTGAGGTAGGAGATACTCCAAGCAGTAAAGCCAACGAGGGCAACAACTCCACCACTAATCCTCTGTCATTGATCAACCCTAATGACATCGAATCAATCGACATTTTAAAGGATGCTTCTGCAACAGCCATTTACGGTTCTCGCGGAGCGAATGGTGTCGTATTGATTACCACTAAAAGAGGTCGTGCCGGAGACGCTAAAGTTGAGTTCTCAGCCAACTTCGGACTTTCTAAAATAGCCAAAATGGTCAAAATGCTGGATGCTTACACTTATGCTAATTATGTAAATGAAGGTGTAATCAACGGAGCTGCTTATGACAATCTTCCCTATTCATACCTTCCTTATCGTGGAAAATGGAACTACCGTCGCGACGAAAACGATAAAATCGTTCCTAACTCCGGTAAATACTATGCTTCACCAGAAGATTATCTCAATCCGGGTTATCGTGAAGACGAATATGGCAATAAAGAATGGGTAGAAGGCACCAACTGGATGGACGAGATCTTACAAGATGCATTAACACAGGAATACAATCTTAGTGTATCAGGAGGAAATGAAAAAAGCAACTATGCATTTTCAGGCAACTATACAGACCAGACTGGTATCATCAAGAATTCAGGTTATGAACGTTTTGCTGTTCGTGCCAACATTGGAAGCCATGTGAAACCCTGGTTAAATACGGGACTAAATATCAACTTTACCCGTTCGTTAACTAAGTTTGCCAAGTCAAATTCTTATGATTATAGTATCATCCGTTCTGCCATGCTTTATTTACCGACATTATATGTAGGAGACAAGACAGAAGATGATTCTTATGCATGGTTGTCAGCCAATCCACGTACATACGTTAATACAGCTAAAGATGAGCTGAAGTCAATCAATGTATTTACTTCTGCGTTTGCCGAGATTAAAATCCTCGACTGTTTGAAATTCCGTCAGAATCTAGGTATCAGTTATTCAGTAAACGATCGCGCAAGTTACTACAATCGTGAAACAGGAGAAGGTAAAGCATCTAACGGACGTGCTGGTAAGAGTGATAACTTCTGGCAGAACTTAACAGCAGAATCATTGGTTACTTTCGATAAGACATTTAACAAGTTACATCATCTCAATGTAGTAGCCGGTTTCACTTACGAAAAATCGGACTGGGGTGGAAAAACAATGAATGCATCCAACTTTCCGACTGACATCACACAAGACTTCGATATGAGCCAGGCATTAAATATTGAAACACCGGCCAGCTATCGAGGTCAAGCAGTTCTAGTCTCTTTATTAGGACGTGCCAACTACACATTCAAGGATCGTTATATTTTCACAGCATCATTCCGTCGTGACGGTTCAAGTCGTTTCGCTCCGGGAAATAAATTCGCGAACTTCGCTTCAGGAGCAGTAGCATGGACCATATCGGAAGAAGAATTCATCAAAAACCTGAATATATTCAGTAACTTAAAATTGCGACTCAGCTACGGTCAAACCGGTAATCAAGCTATCAGCAGTTACCAGACTATCGCTTCACTTGCACCATCCAATTACCCTCTGGACGGAACATTAAGCAGCGGATTTGCAGGACAAACTTACAAAGGTCCTTTGAATGATAAACTCAAATGGGAAACAACCGACCAATATAATGTCGGGCTCGACATGGGATTCTGGAATAACAGAATTAGTTTATCCGCTAACTATTATTACAAGAAAACCAATGACCTGCTACAAAATGTATCTATACCGAACAGTACCGGTTATACTACAATGTGGACGAATTTCGGCCATGTAAAAAACAAAGGACTTGAACTAACTGGTAAAATCATTGCATTAGACAAAAAAGACTGGAGCCTAGACTTCGACGGCAACATCTCTTTTAATAAAAATGAAATCGGAGGTTTAACAGCTGACCAATATGCTAACCAATTATGGTATAGTGCCAAAGAAGTATTTCTGCAAAGAAACGGACTACCTATCGGAACAATCTTCGGCTATATAGAAGACGGCTTCTATGATAATATAGCAGAAGTCCGTGCAGATCCAATATATGCTAAAGCATCTGATGATGAGGCTCGCAGAATGATCGGTGAAATCAAATATCTGGACAAAAACAATGACGGAAAAATAACGTCAGAAGACCGCGCCATCATCGGTGATACCAATCCTGATTTTATTTATGGTTTGAACGCCAATTTGCGATGGAAAAATCTGACTTTGGGATTGTTCTTCCAAGGAACTCATGGAAATGATATTTTTAACGGAAACTTGACTAATATCGGAATGAGCAGTATTGCAAATATCACTCAAGATGCTTATGATTCACGCTGGACACCAGAGAATGCAGCTAACGCCAGATGGCCTCGCGTCACTACTGCAATGACTCGTGACATGAAACTCTCCGATCGTTATGTAGAAGATGGTTCTTACTTCAGACTAAAAACAATCAACTTAAACTACAATTTCGGTTCAGTCATAAAAGGTATTAGCAATTTGTCTGTTTTCGGTACAGTAACAAACGTATTCACGATTACAGGTTATAGTTGGTTTGATCCGGATGTAAACGCCTTTGGTTCTGACGCTTCTAGAAGAGGAGTTGATATTTTCTCATACCCGAGCAGCAGAACATATTCAATAGGTTTTAAATTAACTTTATAATCTCAAGAAATGATGAAAAAGAAAAATATATTCATATATCTGATGGCATCCAGTCTCCTATTATCCGGAGCAGTAATGACATCATGCGAAAGTATGATCGAAGAAAAGCCTTTCGACTTCATTGTCCCTGAAGATGTTGAGGATTCTGATAATGGTGCCGACATGTGGGTAACAGGAGTATATAATACATTACACGAAGCCATGTTCAGATACGGTAGTTTCCCACGACCGCTGGATTATGACTGTGACTATATTTCCGGTGCAGTATGGCAGTTCAGCCAGTTTGGAAGCGGTAACTTCCAGGGAGGTGACGGACAGGCCGATGTACTTTGGACCGGAATGTACTCGTTGATTAACCGGGCAAATATAGCGGTCTCTGAAATCAATAAGATGCAGAATGTATCGGAAGAATTTAAAAAGAATGCATTAGGAGAATGTTATTTTCTTAAAGCATGGGCATATTTCTACTTGGTACGTGCTTATGGAGCTATCCCTATTTATTCGGTCAGTGTAAACGAATCCGGACAATATACTAACAATCCGCGTATTCCGATTGCACAAGTCTACACGGAAACAATCATACCTTTGCTTAAAGATGCTAAAGATATGATTTATAAAAACACAGATAATGGCTTTAAACCCGGAAGAGTCTGTGCTGCAACTGCAGCAGGTTTGTTAGCCAAAGTATATGCAACTATCGGTTCTGCTTCCATGTCTACCGGAGAACAAATAACAGTAAAAACCGGTGCACCGTTTGTTATGCAGAATGTAAATGGTACTATGACCAAAGTGTATACAGAACCTGTTCCGACAACATTCTCCAAGGATCAAGTTGCCGGTTACGAAAGCTTTTCTTCTCAAGAATATTACAGACTGGCCTACGAAGTTGCGGGAGATGTAATCGGAGGAGAATATGGGACACACAAACTTGAGGACTATGATTTGATTTGGTCTCCTTCCGGCAAAACTTGTAGTGAACACTTATTCGGTTTACAAACTAAATCCGGTGATGAATTATACGGTACACTATTCAGCTCGCACTACTGTGGCAGACTCAATGCAGCAGGAAACATAGACAATAGTTTAACGGTAGGATGTAGAAAACACTGGTATCTATTGTTTGAAGAAAAAGACTACCGCGTGGACAAAGGAGTGTTGCATTGTTGGATACGTCAGAACTCCGATACAAGTTGGGGTGGTGGTTCATACTATCCGAACTTTGGGAAATGGCAACGTATGGTTGAAGCCAAAGAGCCTCCGTTCGATAATCCAAAAGTAACCTCCGGATGGAGATGTGATGAAGCAGGTTCAGAACAGTTCTTTGCTTTCACCACTAAATATTCACAACAAATAGCCGATCAGACTCAACCTCGTACAGATGCCAATTACCCATTTTTACGTTATGCTGATGTTGTTCTAATTTTTGCAGAAGCAGCTAATGAATTAAATGGTCCGACAAAAGAATCGGTAGACGCTTTAAATGATGTCCGCACCCGTAGTAACGCAACAGGTAAAGAACTGGCAAACTTTATAGATAAAACCAGCCTGCGTTCTGCAATCCTTGAAGAACGTGCAATGGAATTAGCCTTGGAAGGCGATCGTCGTTGGGATTTAATACGTTGGGGAATTTATTTGCAGGCAATGAATGCTCTAGGCGGAATGGATGAAGCCAATAACGTAAAACAACGTTCCAGTAAACATCTGCTATTCCCGATTCCGACTCTTGAAATCCTGACGAACCAAGGAATTAATGAGAATAATCCTGGCTGGGATTAATCACTTATAACCATGTAATAAAACAGATTATGAAGAAAATAAAATATTTTGCAATAATCGCAGCATCCATATTTGCTTTAACATCCTGTACGGATATTGTTGAAGTCGACGATCTGAAAGCCAAAGAAAACAAACCGTCAACAGGTGCTCCGACTGTAGACAAAGTTGTTTTGGCAACAGATGCTGAATTTCCCATTGAGGGAGCGAATTTCGAACAAGTAGTACGAATTGAGGGAACAAATCTCGGAGACATCACCTCTCTAAAATTCAATGATATCGAAGTGGACAGCAAGGAGGTATATTCGACCTACGATATGCTTCTCGCACCTATTCCCCGTGCACTTCCTAAAGAAGTGACCAACACGATTTATATTACAACCAAACACGGAGAACTAAGTATTCCTTTTGTTGTTTCCATCCCTGATTTAACAATCAATGGACTCAAAAATGAATTTACCCAACCGGGAGATACGACAGTTATTACAGGTGACAACTTTGACCTCTACGGTATTACAATCGAAGAAGCAATTGTTAATCTAGGTAATTTACCGGTAAATGTAATCGATGCCACTCGTACAGAACTGACAATAGAAATCCCAGCAAATGCCACTCCAAAATCTACCCTTACTATAAAAGGAGCCAACATGGATGAAGCATACAAGCTCACATACATGGACCCGGGAGTATCTCAACTTTTTGATTTCAACAATTGGCCGGGAAGCGGTGCCTTTACACATTCCAGCCAATTCCCTGATGCCCCGAAAAATTTCTTATGTGACGGCACATTAGAAGGGCAACCGGAACCATTAGTAGAAGGAGGAAAATATATTCGATTCAATAATTCCGTAAAAGCTTGGGGATGGATGGTTATGTGGGCAGGATATATTACTGTACCGGCAGAAGTAGCCGCAGATCCTTCATCATACGATTTAAGATTTGAAATCTGTACTGGAGCTAAATTCCCGATATCAGCCCAAGCGCGCATCATCTTAGGAGATTATGGATGGTATCCTTCCAAAGGAGGAATTCCAGTCAATACTTATGGCGGATGGCAAACAGTACGGATCAGTGCTGACACAGAAACATTGTTGCCCAATCCTATTGATCCTAGTACCAACACAGCTTTCAAAATCATATTTTCTCCCGAATCTGCTCAAGAATTTGATTTAAGTATGTGTAATTTCAGATTTGTTCATAAGTAAAGATAAAAAGGGAACGCTTTAGTATGGGCGTTCCCTCATAAACAAAAATGATTCGATTTATGCTAAAAGACTTATTTTCATTATTAACGATTGTAGCACTTCTATTTTCATCTTGTTCCAAATCAGACGAAGAAGAAAATGGTGATGAGCCTCAACCAACCAAACAAACAGCTTATTTTGGAGTTAACCTGTCAGGAGCTGAATTTGGGAATGTGTATCCGGGGGTGGATGGTACCCACTATGGTTATCCCACAGAAAAAGATTTGGATTACTTTAAAGCCAAAGGCCTTTATCTGGTACGTTTTCCTTTTCGTTGGGAACGTATACAACCCACAATGAATGGGGAATTAAATGCAACAGAGCTGGCAAAAATGAAGAAATTCGTCAAAGCCGCTGAAGATAGAAACATACAGATACTTCTGGATATGCATAACTTTGGAAGATATTGTGTATATTGCGACGGTCAAAGTTCACAAAATAATCAATATGCAATCATTGGTAATGCACGATGCACTGTTGACAATTTCTGTGACGTATGGAAGAAACTGGCAAAAGAGTTTAAAGACTATAAAAATATCTGGGGTTACGACATCATGAATGAGCCCTACGAAATGCTGGCATCGACACCATGGGTTAACATAGCCCAAGCCTGCATTAATGCCATCCGCACTATAGATACTAAAACGACCATCATAGTTAGCGGAGACGAATTCAGCTCTGCCAGACGATGGAAAGAATGCAGTGACAATCTGAAAACTCTTACAGATCCAAGTAATAACCTGATATTCCAGGCACATATATATTTCGATTCGGATTCTTCCGGAAACTATAATAAAGGATATGATGAAGATGGTGCAACCGTTCAAACAGGGGTGGCTCGTTTGAAACCATTTGTTGACTGGCTGAAAGAGAATAATAAACGTGGATTCGTCGGTGAATATGGTATACCTGATACTGACGGTCGTTGGGTAGATATTCTTGATGCAGCACTTAAATATCTACAAGAAAATGGAATAAACGGAACTTACTGGTCTGCCGGTCCACGATGGGGTGATTATCCCTTATCTGTCCAACCGACCAATAATTACACACAGGATCGTCCGCAATTAAGCACGCTCCTGAAATATAAAAGTACACAACAATAATCAGAATAAATACTGTCCATGAGAACTCGAATCATCACTATTATCACTTTACTGCTATCCACTCCAATGGTTATTGCACAAAAATCAATGGATGAGATAGACAGAGAAAGCTTTGCAGCAAAGCTATCTCCAATGGAAGTAAAAGGTATACAGATGACTGAAACAGGAAATATTCCTCTTGTCAGAGATACTCCTGCAAACATCTTTTTAGACGGAACCTGGCAACTGGCAGAAGGAGGAACTGAAAAAGAACGTTTACACACTATCTGGACAGATCAAATACCTGCCTATGTGCCTGGTAGTATTCACACCGCATTAGTAGAAAATGGAATCATACCCGATCCATACATCGGACAGAATGACTCTATTGCAGAAAAACAATCTTACAAAACATGGTGGATGAAGCGGGAGTTCGAACTAGACTCCCCCTCATCTCACTCTATATTATCTTTTGGCGGAATCGCTAACAAATGTACAATATGGCTCAATGGAAAACTTTTGGGAACACACGAAGGTATGTTCGGAGGGCCCGATTTTTCAATAGGTAACTATTTAAAGAATAAAAATACTCTCATAGTAAAACTAGAAGCCATCCCTCAAATGTTTCTGGGCAACTGGCCTCCCAACGCAAATGAAAGTTGGAAATATACAGTTGTATTCAATTGCGTTTATGGATGGCATTATGCACAAATCCCATCATTAGGAATCTGGCGTAGTGTTCAATTAAAAGAACAAGCCGCAGTAGAAATAGAATCACCCTTCATCGCTACTCGTTCGCTCGATGGTCAAATGCGCTTAACTCTTGATCTGCATAAAAAATCATCTCCATTAAAAGGAGTATTATATGCAGAAGTATCTCCCAAGAACTTCAAAGGAATAACACAATATTATCGTTTCGACATAAATAGTCCGAAAAAACAGGAAACTTTATCTTTAGACTTTCAAATCAAAGATCCGCATCTTTGGTGGCCCAATGACAGAGGAGAACAATCACTATATGACCTCAACCTATTCTTCGTTCCACAAAAAGGGAAGACAGCCCATATAAAAACGTCGTTCGGTATACGGACTATTGAGATGAGACCATTAATTGATGGTGCTAAAGAAGATTATTATAACTGGACATTCGTCATCAATGGCAAGCCGATGTTCATAAAAGGAACAGGCTGGTGCACTATGGATGCATTAATGGACTTCTCAAGAAATAAATACGAACATTTGCTCCAGATAGCCCAAAGGCAACACATACAAATGTTAAGAGCCTGGGGAGGAGGAATGCCCGAAACCGATGATTTTTACGAATTATGCGATAAATATGGTATTTTAGTCATGCAAGAATGGCCAACGGCCTGGAATAGCCATAACACGCAACCGTACACTATCCTGCAAGAAACAGTGGAAAGAAATACCAAACGATTAAGAAATCACCCTTCTCTTATTATGTGGGGAGCAGGGAATGAATCAGATAAACCATTCGGACCTGCAATTGACATGATGGGACGACTTAGTATAGAACTTGACGGAACACGTCCCTTCCATCGTGGGGAAGCCTGGGGAGGCAGCCTGCACAATTATAACTGCTGGTGGGACGATGCTCATCTTAATCACAATTTGAATATGACCGCTCCTTTTTGGGGAGAATTTGGGATAGCATCATTGCCTCACATCGAGACAGTGCGTAGATATTTGGACGAGGAAAAAGAAGTGTGGCCTCCCCAAAGGAGCGGTAATTTCACGCACCACACTCCTATCTTCGGAACGATGAGAGAAATGGAGAAACTTACTCAATATTCTGGTTATTTTATGCCGAAGGACTCGCTGGCTTCTTTCATACTCGGGTCACAGTTAGCACAAGTAGTAGGAGTGCGCCATACATTAGAACGGGCACGCACATTATGGCCTCATACTACCGGAGCACTTTATTATAAGATGAACGATAACTATCCTGGTGTATCATGGTCATGTGTAGACTATTATGGTATCATAAAACCCGTTCACTATTTTGTGCAAAAGTCTTTTGCCCCGTTAGCAGCAGTCATGCTATTTGACCGCAGCAACCTTGCCAGTCAAGAAGTCAGTCTTCCTGTCTATCTACTTGATGACTGCCAAACATTAGAGAAAGAACCTTATCAAGTCAAAGTATCTATATACAATGCATTACTAGATACTGTTGCCACCCATACTTTCAACGGTACTGGCGATGAGAATGTTGTCAAGAAACTAGGAGAAATAAATCTGAATAGAGAACAAACCAAATCGACCATGCTATTCTTTGTTCTGGACATAATCAAAGATAACAAAAACATATATCGGAATTATTACTTTACCAATTACGAAGTACGTCCGGGCTCCATCGTATCAATGCCCCAAACAGAAATTAAAATGGAACGCACAGGTAATATGGTGACTTTAACAAATACAGGAAAGCACCCTGCTATCGGAGTACACGTAGAAGTACCAGAAAAAATGGACCAACTTATCGTTTCGGAGAACTATATATGGCTTAACCCACAAGAATCAAAAATATTAAAAATAAATTTGGAATCTCCAGTTATTGTAAAAGGCTGGAATCTTCAATCACCCTATTAAACAGAACATTATGAAAAAAGTTTTTATTTCGGCTTTTCTACTACTTAGCCTTCTTACTCTAAATGGATGTAAAAGTAATCAACCTCCGGTAAAAGAGACAGGTGAACCTTACGGAGTAAACTTGGCATGCGCGGACTTCGGTTCATCTTTCCCCGGTGAGTATAATAAAGACTATACCTACCCGACAGATCAAGACCTCGAATATTGGCAAAAGAAAGGGCTGAAACTTATCCGGTTACCATTTAAATGGGAACGGCTACAACTTGACTTAAAAGGACCGCTAAACCAACATGACCTCAATAAAATGAAAGAATTGGTCAGAGCAGCAGAGAAACGCGATATGGTGGTTCTTCTCGACTTACACAATTACTGTCGCCGCTTCATGAACAACGAACATACCCTCATTGGAAACAATGGATTAACAATCGAAGACCTAGCTTCTTTCTGGCAAGCTATTGCTAAAGAATTCTCGACTTTTAAAAACATATATGGCTACGGGCTAATGAACGAACCACATGATCTGGCCCCGGGAACCAAGTGGTTCGACATGGCGCAAGCGTCCATCAATGCCATACGAGAAGTCGACACAAATACGCTTATTATGGTAGGCGGCAACGACTGGTCATCAGCAGAGCGCTGGATTGAACAGAGTGATACACTCAAATTCTTAAAAGACCCGGCTAATAACCTTGCTTTTGAAGCTCATGTATATTTTGACAAGGATGCATCCGGTACATACAAATATTCATACGAAGAGGAAGAATGTTATCCAGAGAAAGGAATCGACCGGGTAAAACCATTTGTAGAATGGATCAAGCAGAATAAATTCCATGGTTTTATCGGAGAGTATGGAATACCCGACAACGATCCCCGTTGGAATGAAACCCTCGACTTATTCTTGGGATATTTACAAGAAAATGGGATCAATGGTACATATTGGGCTGCGGGTCCGTGGTGGGATACCTATTTCATGGCAATCACCCCCAAAGACGGGAAAGACAGACCGCAAATGCCTATCATTGAGAAATATACAAGTACCTTAAAAAAATAGAATTATGTTCAAACGATTCTCCATCTGCTATATTTTATTCATGTTTTGTATAACTGGAACTTCCGCCCAAGAAGACCGGTGGACAGGAAACGCCACGAATCTATCCAAAGGAAACTTAAGGGTAAATTCTTCAGGACGTTACCTAGAATACAGTGACGGAACTCCTTTTCTCTACATGGGAGATACAGCATGGGAACTCATCAGCCGCTTAAATGACAAAGAGACTGAACTATATTTGGAGAATCGCAGAGAAAAAGGATTTACCGTCATACAAACGGTAATCCTGGATGAATTAGATGATATGGATGTTTCATCTAACGGAGAACCTAAGTTAAGTGACGGCAATATTGACAAGCCCGCTCCCGGCTATTTCACTCATGTAGACAAAGTTATTTCTCTGGCAGCAGCCAAAGGTTTATACATAGCTCTACTACCAACCTGGGGAGATAAGGTAGACAAACAATGGGGAAAAGGACCGGAGATTTTTACACCGGAAAATGCATATAGATACGGCAAATGGTTAGGAGAACGCTATATGAACGCACCCAATCTGATATGGATAATAGGAGGTGATCGAAGTGGAGACGGAAAAAACTTTGCCATTTGGAATGCATTAGCAACCGGTATTAAAAGTGTAGACAAAAACCATTTGATGACCTATCATCCTCATGGAGAGCACTCATCCTCGTTCTGGTTTCACAATGCTTCGTGGCTGGATTTTAATATGTGTCAATCCGGACACGCACAACAAGATTTCGCAATCTATCAACGTCTGCTTTTGCCCGATTTAAAAAAGGAACCACACAAGCCATGCATGGACGGAGAACCCCGATATGAAAATATTCCGATCAATTTCAAAAAAGAAAATGGAAGATTTGGAGATGATGATATCCGCCATACACTTTACCAAAGTATGTTCAGCGGAGCTTGTGGATATACATACGGCTGTAATGATATATGGCAGATGTTTGATACCGGACGTGAGCCTAAATGTGACGCCGACACTCCATGGTACCAATCAATGGATAAACAAGGAGCATGGGACTTAATTCACTTTCGCAGATTATGGGAAAAATTTGACTTTACTCAAGGAAAAAAACAACAAACCATCTTTGGCAATATACCTTTAGAAAATAAAAACTATCCCGTAGCATTCGGCAACAAAGACTACTTATTAGTATATTTTCCACTAGGTGGAGAGAGAACGATTTATTTGCCTTCAATGAAGGCATCCAAACGGTCTTTAAAGTGGATGAATCCTCGCAATGGAAGAATCACATTCCATCAAAATACAACAGCAGATACCATTCTCGTATCCTCTCCCACAAAGGGAAAAGGAAATGACTGGGTTTTAATTATAGAATAATTAACCGAGAAAAATAACTATAGAATATGAAAAGTAATAGATTAGAAGAGCTAACACAAAATTATGAAGCTCTTATCAACCGAAAAAATGAGATATGTAACAATAGCAACGGTATATATAAACGTTACTACCACCCTGTATTAACAGCAGAACATGCACCACTCATCTGGAAGTATGATTTTGATGAAAAACAAAACCCATTCATGGAAGAAAGAATTGGTATCAACGCTGTAATGAATACGGGAGCCATCAAGATCAATCATAAATACTATCTTGTGGCGCGTGTGGAAGGAGCAGACCGAAAATCATTCTTTGCAGTAGCAGAAAGTAATAGTCCCGTAGACGGATTTCGTTTTTGGGATTATCCGATAGAAATGCCGGAGACAGACATTCCTGATACCAATATGTACGATATGCGCCTGACCGCACATGAAGATGGATGGATTTATGGCATTTTTTGTGCGGAACGCAAAGATACAAACGCTCCAGCCGGTGATTTATCTTCCGCAGTAGCCGTTGCAGGTATTGCACGAACAAAAGACCTGAAAACATGGCAACGCTTGCCGGATCTGAAATCTCCGAGCCAGCAACGTAACGTAGTGCTTCATCCGGAATTTGTGAATGGGAAGTATGCCCTGTATACCCGCCCTCAAGATGGTTTTATTGACGCCGGCAATGGAGGAGGTATCGGATGGGCACTCATAGATGACATCTGTCATGCCGAAATAAAAGAGGAAAAAATCATCAATAAACGGTTTTATCATACGATCAAGGAGGTAAAAAATGGAGAAGGGCCACACCCCATTAAAACTCCACAAGGATGGTTACATTTAGCACATGGTGTAAGAGGATGCGCAGCCGGATTACGCTATGTATTATACTTATACATGACTTCTTTAGAAGATCCGACAGAAATTATAGCTGAACCTGCAGGTTATTTCATGGCCCCTATAGGAGAAGAAAGAATCGGTGATGTATCGAATGTATTATTCTCAAACGGATGGATTGAAGATGATAACGGAAAAATTTATATCTATTATGCGTCTTCGGACACCCGTCTTCATGTAGCCGAATCAACAGTAAGCCAGCTTGTAGATTATTGTCTGCACACACCAACCGACGGTTTCCGTTCTATAGAATCTGTAAAGCGGATCATTACTATGGTAAACCACAATAAACAATACCTGAAACAATAAATACATCACCATGGAAAACATAAAACTAAGAGAAAAAATCGGGTATGGATTAGGAGATGCTGCTTCTTCCATGTTTTGGAAGTTATTCACAATGTATCTGCTATTCTTCTACACAGACGTGGTAGGTATCTCTTCGGCAGTGGTAGGAACAATGTTCCTTATCACACGCATTTGGGACACTTTCCTCGATCCGTTTGTCGGAATATTAGGCGACCGGACAAACTCACGCTGGGGTAAATTCCGCCCCTACCTACTATGGATAGCCATACCATTCGGCATCTGTGGTATACTGACCTTCTCATCTTTTGGAGATAACATGACTACCAAAATAATATTTGCCTATGCCACATATACCCTTATGATGATGGTATATTCATTAATCAATGTTCCGTACGCATCTCTATTAGGAGTAATGTCTGCCAATCCACAAGTACGCACAGAGTTCTCCTCCTACCGCATGACATTTGCTTTTGGAGGAAGTATTCTGGTACTATTCCTCATTGAGCCACTGGTTGATATATTCAGTAAAATGAAGATAACGGAAAATATACCTGACATCGCTTTCGGCTGGCAGATGGCTGCAGTCGTATTTGCGATTATGGCTAGTGGAATGTTTTTATTAACTTTTCTATGGACAAAAGAAAGAGTGCAGCCCATAAAGGAAGAAAAAGGATCACTGAAAGAAGATCTGAAAGATCTGGGCAGAAACAAACCCTGGTGGATTCTTTTATGCGCAGGAATCATGGCATTAGTGTTCAATTCTCTTCGTGACGGTTCTGCTGTATTCTATTTCAAATATTATGTAGACAGCTCCGATACATTCTCTTTCTCATTCATGAATAGTGCCATTACTCTAATCACGATCTACTTGGTATTAGGACAAGCCGCCAATATCCTCGGAATCATGTTTGTGCCATCACTCACCAAAAGAATCGGTAAAAAGAAAACTTATTTTGTAGCAATGGTTGGCGCTACCATTCTAAGTGTTTTATTCTACTTCCTTCCTAAAGATTTTATCTGGGGAATTCTTTGTTTACAGGTCTTAATAAGTATCTGTGCGGGTATTATTTCTCCTTTATTATGGTCTATGTATGCAGATATATCAGACTATTCCGAATGGAAAACCGGAAGACGGGCAACCGGCCTGATATTCTCTTCTTCGTCCATGTCTCAAAAGTTCGGTTGGACAATCGGAGGTGCTTTGACCGGATGGCTACTGGCCTATTTCGGTTTCAAAGCAAATGTAATCCAATCCGACTTTGCTCAAACCGGCATTTGTATGATGATGAGTATCTTCCCGGCAATTGCCACCATGCTATCAGCATTCTTCATTTCACGTTATCCGTTAAATGAAAAAAGATTATATGAAATATCAACAGAACTCGAAGAGAGAAGAAAAAAGTAAATTCATCACTAACCAACTAACCAATATGGCTCATATTCCAATTCGGTCCTATTTATATTTACTATTGGGTACAACCCTATTCTCATGTGCACCTCAAGAGCTAAAAACGCCATTTGAATTAAAATGTGAGAATATACCCGTTCCTGTAGGAGTAGATACTCAAACTCCCAGACTCTCCTGGAAACTTCCGCTACTAGAGGAAGATAGTATCAACAGAGTTGAGATATGGCTATCAACAGACAGTACTCAATTATCAGACAGACAGTCTGGTTATTGGAACAAATCCATCATAGGAGCTCCCATAAGAGTCTCCTATGATGGACAACCATTAGATTCATATACAACGTATTATTGGAAAATAGGCTATCAAACCTCTTCCAAACAGAAAACTACATTTTCTCCAATATCCTCCTTCACGACAGGATGTTTATCACCCGACAACTGGAAAGGGAAATGGATTACTGACAAACATGACATCACATACCGTTCGGCACCCTATTATAGAAAGAACTTCCAATTAGACAAAACAATCGAGCAAGCCTTACTCACTATTGCATCGGCAGGCCTGCATGAGCTCTCAGTCAACGGGCAACGGGCAGGAAATCATTTCCTGGACCCTATGTATACACATTTCGACAAACGTATATTATCAGTCACTCATGATGTTACGTCATTACTATCTCTGGGTGAAAATGTAATAGGAGTACAACTGGGGAACGGCTGGTATAATCATCAATCCACAGCAGTATGGTTTTTCGACAAGGCTTCATGGAGAAACCGCCCTAAATTCACAGCACAACTCCATCTGCGTTACACAGATGGAACAACAGAATATCTGGGTACTGACTCAACCTGGCAAACAACTGACAGCCCGGTTATTTTCAACAGCATCTATACAGCCGAGCATTATGATGCACAGAAAGAATTAGCAGGCTGGGACTCCCCCGGATTCAACGCTACCGGATGGTATCATGCACAAGAAACCGAATCGCCTACGGAAACGATCAAATCACAAGTTATGCATCCGATTCGTGAAACGGCCCGCTATACAGCAACTCAATGTAAAAAAATAAATGACAGCTGCTACGTCTATCATTTCCCCCAAAACATTGCAGGTGTCACCGAGCTAAAAGTGAAAGGGAAAAAAGGAACAAAACTGCACCTGAAACACGGGGAACTTTTAGACAAAAACGGTATGGTAAACATGGCAAATATAGATTATCACTACCGGCCGACAGACGACAGCGATCCTTTTCAAACAGACATCGTCATACTTAGCGGAAAGCAAGATAGATTCATGCCCAAATTCAACTACAAAGGTTTTCAGTTTGTAGAAGTCTCATCATCTGCCCCTATTCAATTATCCGACGAAAATCTTGTTGCAGTAGAAATGCACAGTGATGTTCCGGCCATCGGCTACTGGTCTTCGTCATCCGAGCTGCTAAACAAAATATGGAAAGCCACTAACAGTTCCTATTTAGCCAACTTGTTCGGTTACCCGACTGACTGCCCTCAACGGGAAAAGAATGGCTGGACAGGAGATGCACATATTGCCATAGAAACAGGATTATACAATTTCGATGGTATCTCTATATATGAGAAATGGATGAACGACTTCTATGATGAACAAAAAGGCAACGGAGTCCTCCCGTGTATCATCCCAACTTCTGTATGGGGCTATGATTGGGCCAACGGGGTCGACTGGACGAGTGCTGTCGCCATTATCCCCTGGGAAATTTATCGATTTTACGGAGATGCCACATTACTCCGCCACATGTACGGACCAATCAAAAAATATGTCTCCTATATAGAATCCATATCAACCAATCATCTTACAGACTGGGGACTGGGCGACTGGGTACCTGTACGCTCAAAAAGCAATACAACCTTGACTTCCTCTATCTATTATTATACGGACGTCTGTATTCTGGCCAAAGCAGCCAAACTTTTCGGATATACCGAAGATGCCTCCTATTATAACACGCTGGCACAAAAAATAAAAGAGGCTATCAACACCAGTTTTCTCAATAAAGAAACAGGAATATATGCAGAGGGGACACAGACAGAACTTGCCATGCCATTATATTGGGGAATCGTTCCGGAAGAAGATAAAAAGAAAGTTGCTGCCAAACTACATGAATTGGTAGAAAAAGACGATTATCATCTGGACGTCGGTTTATTAGGAAGCAAGGCTATACTTTCCGCCCTGTCAGATAACGAATATGCGGAAACAGCTTACAAAGTCGCATCACAAGACACCTATCCTTCTTGGGGGTACTGGATCAAACAAGGCGCTACAACTCTACATGAAAATTGGCGGACAGATGTTGTTATCGACAACTCATATAACCATATTATGTTCGGAGAAATAGGAGCATGGCTATACAAAGGACTGGGAGGAATTCAGATCGATGAAAAACATCCCGGATTCAAGCATATTTTGCTAAAACCTTTCTTTCCGGCAGACATGGATGAACTTACCATACGTTATAATACTCCCTATGGCTGGTTAAATATCAACTGGATTCGTCAAACTAATGACTGCATCCGTTATACAATCGATATTCCGGCAGGCACTTCTGCAACATTTATTCCTTTTACGATGCCAGAATCCCAAAAATCTATAACTTTACAAGCCGGGAAACATTCACTTGAACTTGATTTTATTCACCAATTAATCAATCAATGATAACTATGTACAAAAGAATCACCTTATTCACATTCATTTGCCTGCTCGCTTTAGCAGGAATAGCCCAAAATAAAGACACTTATACCATTTTATTATCCGGAGCATCTTTTGCCGAACCTAACAATAAGTGGTTTGAAATGGGATGTCGTGCCCTTCACGCCATCCCCATCAATCGGGCTGTAAGTGCAGAATCTATTGCTCACACTGCAAATAAAATGCTGGACGGCACTCTCTATACCCCGGAAGAGTTCGATAACATTGATGTATTCGTCTTGATGCAAGTACATGAAAAAGACGTATATAACGAAGCAAACTTAAAAGAGAACTACAAGGATTATAAAACTCCTTTTGATGCTTCCGACTATGCCGTTTGCTATGATTATGTCATCAAGCGCTACATATCAGACTGTTATAACCAGAAATTCAATCCAAAATCCAGATATTACAACACTCCTTATGGGAAACCTGCTTCTATTGTCTTATGTACTCATTGGCATGACAGTCGTCCGATATTCAACACTTCGGTCCGAAAACTGGCAGAAAAATGGGGATTCCCAGTAGTTGAATTCGACAGATACATCGGATTCTCCAAAAACCAGAAACATCCGGTTACAGGAAAACAATATAGCCTAATTTACACTGGGGATTCACAAGAGACTCATGGAGAAGTATTTGGATGGCATCCGCCACATGGAGAACATTCATTTATTCAACAACGCATGGCTGCAATCTTTGCCGATACGCTTCGTAAGATATTGCTTCCCAAAGAATATATTAATGAATAATCACCAAATACTCATCGGATGAAAAAACTTCTATCATTAACAGTTTGCTTGTTATTTGTCCTATCACAAATAATGGCACAGCTTTCCGTACCTTCTTTCTTTTCAGACCACATGGTGCTGCAACGTGAGAAGCCAATCAATATATGGGGAACTGCCAGTGCCGGTGAGCGAATTAGCGTAACATTAGGAAATGCTCAAAAGAGTACCCGAACCGATAAAAATGGGAAATGGTCAGTCAGCCTACCTCCTATGCAAGCCGGTGGACCGTATACTCTAAATGTAAAAAGCCCCAAGCAGACTTTATCATTTACAGATATTTTAATCGGTGAAGTATGGATCTGTAGCGGACAGTCAAATATGGAGTTTCGTCTGCGTAGCGCTAATCATGCTACCGAAGAAGTCGCAGCTGCCAATTACCCTCAAATCCGTTCATTCAACGTAACTCAAGAAATGGGACACACTCCTAAAACCGACTTAAAAGGTAAATGGGAAGTGTGTTCGCCCGCCTCCGCTTCTGATTTTTCAGCTGTCGGCTATTTCTTTGCGCGTGAATTATACCAAAAACTCAATATTCCTATCGGATTCATCAACTCCTCATGGGGTGGTACGGACATCGAAACCTGGATGAGCATGGAAGTGATAGAGCATTTCCCGAAATATGAAAAATCATTAGCCCGTATGCGCTCTTCTGAATTCGAAGAATACATCAAGCACAGTGACAAAGTCAAAAAAGAATTCGAACAAGCCATCATAAACGAACCGGGAGAAAAAGAGAAATGGTATTTAGAAAATACCCCTACAGAAAACTGGAAGGAACATATTGTTCCGTCATTATGGTCAAATGAAGAGTTATCCGGTATAGATGGAGTTGTATGGTTTACTTATCAGTTTTCCATACCGGCCAATTGTTTAGGACAGGATGCAGAATTGAGTCTCGGTACTATCGATGACGATGACATTACCTGGGTTAACGGACATGAAGTAGGACGAACGGTAGGATATGACCTGAAACGTCTATATAAGATTCCGACAGAAGTATTAAAGGAACAGAATACCATCACTATTAAAATATCCGACTATCGTGGAGGAGGCGGTCTATATGGTCCTAAAGATGAAGTATACCTGAAAGTCAACAACCGAATTTTCCCTTTGTGTGATAATTGGAAGTATAAAGTTGCAGTATCGAGTGCACAATATGATTATGTAGAATATGGTCCTAACGCTTTTCCCTCTTTGCTGTTCAACGCAATGATTCATCCGCTGGTAGGTTTGGGGATGAAAGGGGTAATCTGGTATCAGGGAGAAAACAATGCCGCCCGCGCCAACGAATACATTGATTTATTTCCGGCTTTAATTAAAGACTGGAGAAGCAGATGGAATAACGAATTCCCATTCTATTGGGTTCAATTAGCAAACTTCATGTCTCCGGCCAAGCAGCCTTCCGAGAGCCATTGGGCCAACCTGAGGGATGCACAGTCGAAGACACTGGTCTTACCACATACAGGACAGGCCGTCATTATAGACATCGGGGAAGAAAATGACATACATCCCCGCAACAAACAAGATGTAGGTAAACGACTTGCTTTGCATGCTCTCCACAATGATTACGGATATAACTCTATTGTTTGCACCGGCCCGATATTCCAGTCAGTAAAAAGAACCGGAGATGCACTAGAGATCACCTTTGACACTTGTGATGAGCAACTAGTAGCTCGTAATAAATATGGCTATTTATCAGGATTCGCCATTGCCGGCACAGATGGAAAATACCAATGGGCACAGGCTAAAATCGAGAATAATAAAGTAATAGTATGGAATAAGAAAATACAGCAGCCGGTCTCTGTACGATATGCTTGGGGAGATAATCCCGACGATGCTAACTTATACAACGCAGCCGGTTTACCAGCCTCTCCTTTCGAAGGACACATCAACCAATAAACGGCCTACGAAAAAACAGAAAAAGAATACCGGCAATGAATGTATGATCATCATTTCCGGTATTTTTCATATTTACAGTCCACTCCCTAATCGTCCAGAGACTATATTTTCTCTTTCCGCAACGTTGTAATTTAAAGATTATCACGTATCTTTGCCTCCTCAAATCATAAATACGAGATATGGCTATTACAATCAAGAAAGTCTCCACAAAGAGAGAACTTAAGAAATTTATCCGTTTCAATTACAGAATGTACAAGGGCAACCCATATTCTGTGCCCGACCTCTATGACGACATGCTCAACACCTTCAACAAAAAGAAAAACGCAGCATTCGAATTCTGTGAAGCAGATTATTTCCTCGCATACCGGGACGATAAAATAGTAGGACGTGTAGCTGCAATCATCAACAACCAGGCGAACGAGAAGTGGAAATGTAAAAACGTTCGTTTCGGATGGATAGACTTCATCGACGATCCCGAAGTATCATCCGCACTCATCAAAACGGTGGAAGAATGGGGAAAAGAACGAGGCATGACTCACATTGCCGGCCCTCTCGGATTTACTGATTTCGATGCAGAAGGAATGTTAGTTGAAGGATTCGACCAACTTAGCACCATGGCCACTATCT
The DNA here is from genome assembly GCF_009193295.2 of Bacteroides luhongzhouii. Taxonomy (NCBI): domain Bacteria; kingdom Pseudomonadati; phylum Bacteroidota; class Bacteroidia; order Bacteroidales; family Bacteroidaceae; genus Bacteroides; species Bacteroides luhongzhouii. Next base: position 991,766 of record NZ_CP059973.1, read on the forward strand.
ACAACTACCCGTACTACCCCGTACACATGGAAAAGTTAGGCTTTGAAAAAGACGCCGACTGGGTAGAATACAAGATATACATACCGGATGCCATTCCCGACAAGCATAAACGTATCTCCGAACTGATCCAACGTAAATACAACCTCAAGATAAAGAAATATACTTCCGGAAGAAAGATAGCCAAAGACTACGGACAGAAGATTTTCGAACTGATGAACGAAGCATACAGTCCACTTTATGGTTATTCTCCATTGACACAGCGGCAAATCAACCAATACGTGAAAATGTATCTGCCGATCCTCGACTTACGGATGGTTACACTGATTACTGATGCCAATGACGAACTGGTCTGTGTAGGTATCTCCATGCCATCTCTCGCCGAGGCTTTACAGAAATCAAACGGGCGTCTGTTGCCACTCGGATGGTTCTATCTGTTAAAGGCATTATTTATGAAACGCCGTGCCAAAATGCTTGATCTGCTACTCGTTGCAGTGAAACCGGAATATCAAAATAAAGGTGTTAACGCTTTGTTATTTTCCGATTTAATTCCTGTTTATCAAAAATTAGGTTTTATCTTTGCGGAAAGCAACCCCGAACTGGAACTGAACGGAAAAGTTCAGGCACAATGGGATTACTTTGAGACTCAACAACATAAGCGCCGCCGTGCGTTCATCAAAGAGATAAAATAAAAAACAGCTATGGAAGAGAACGAATTGATACCTGTAGACAACAACAATGCAGTAGAGTACACTGACGACAACATCCGTCACCTAAGTGACATGGAACATGTACGCACACGCCCCGGTATGTATATCGGAAGGCTGGGCGACGGTGCACATGCCGAAGACGGAATCTATGTCCTCCTGAAAGAAGTAATTGACAACAGTATTGACGAGTTCAAAATGCAAGCCGGTAAGAAAATCGAGATTACCGTTGAAGAAAACCTTCGTGTCAGCGTACGCGACTATGGACGAGGCATCCCACAGGGAAAACTCATCGAAGCCGTCAGCATGTTGAACACTGGTGGTAAGTACGACAGCAAGGCATTTAAAAAAAGTGTCGGACTAAACGGTGTCGGTGTGAAAGCCGTCAACGCCTTGAGCTCCTGTTTTGAGGTACGCAGTTACCGCGACGGTAAAGTACGTATCGCCACTTTCTCAAAAGGAAACCTGCTGACCGACGAGATACAAAATACCGAAGAAGAAAACGGAACTTACATCTTCTTCGAACCGGATAATACATTATTCCTGAATTACAGTTTCAAGCCTGAATTTATTGAGACAATGCTACGTAACTACACGTACCTCAATACAGGGCTTGCCATTATCTATAACGGGCACCGTATTCTGTCGCGCAACGGTCTGGTAGACCTTTTGAATGACAACATGACGGCAACCGGACTTTACCCGATCATCCACCTGAAAGGGGAGGACATCGAAATCGCCTTCACGCATACCGGACAATACGGAGAAGAATATTACTCCTTTGTCAACGGTCAGCATACCACCCAAGGAGGTACACATCAGAGTGCTTTCAAAGAACACATCGCCCGCACCATCAAGGAGTTCTTCAACAAGAACATGGACTATACCGACATTCGTAACGGACTGGTTGCTGCCATTGCCGTCAATGTGGAAGAGCCTATCTTTGAGAGTCAGACGAAAACGAAGCTGGGTTCTACCAATATGGTTCCCGGCGGAGTGACAGTCAACAAGTATGTAGGTGATTTTATCAAACAGGAAGTGGACAACTTCTTGCACAAGAATGCAGATATAGCCGAAGCAATACAACAAAAGATACAAGAATCCGAGAAAGAGCGTAAAGCCATTGCAGGTGTAACTAAACTTGCCCGTGAGCGTGCAAAGAAGGCAAACCTGCACAACCGCAAATTGCGTGACTGCCGCATACACCTCAACGACCCGAAAGGAAAAGGACTGGAAGAAGACTCCTGCATCTTTATCACTGAGGGAGATTCTGCAAGTGGTTCCATCACCAAAAGTCGTGATGTAAACACCCAGGCAGTGTTCAGTCTCCGTGGTAAACCGTTGAACTCTTTCGGACTGACGAAGAAAGTGGTTTATGAAAATGAGGAATTTAACTTGCTTCAAGCAGCTTTAAATATAGAAGATGGAATTGAAGGACTGCGCTACAACAAAGTCATCGTAGCAACTGATGCCGACGTGGATGGTATGCATATCCGCCTACTATTGATTACCTTCTTCCTGCAATTCTTCCCCGATCTTATTAAAAAAGGACATGTACATATTCTGCAAACGCCTTTGTTTCGTGTACGCAACAAGAAAAAAACAATCTATTGCTACAGTGAAGAAGAGCGCGTTAACGCAATTAACGAGCTAAGCCCGAATCCGGAGATTACCCGATTCAAAGGTTTAGGTGAAATTTCACCGGACGAGTTCAAGCATTTTATCGGTAAGGATATGCGCCTGGAACAAGTGACCTTGCGCAAAACGGACGCAGTAAAAGAACTACTTGAATTCTACATGGGTAAAAACACCATGGAACGACAGAACTTTATTATAGACAATCTGGTTATAGAAGAAGATTTGGCATCATGAGAAAAGCAATATTCCCGGGTACTTTTGACCCCTTCACCATCGGACATTACTCGGTAGTGGAACGTGCACTCACCTTTATGGACGAAATCGTGATAGGAATTGGTATCAATGAAAACAAGAATACATACTTTCCCATTGAGAAAAGAGAGGAAATGATTCGGGAACTTTACAAGGATGAGCCTCGTATAAAAGTGATGTCTTACGACTGTCTGACCATTGATTTTGCGCAGGAAGTAGGGGCCAGATTCATTGTCCGCGGCATCCGTACGGTGAAAGATTTCGAGTATGAAGAAACAATTGCAGACATCAACCGCAAACTGGCGGGTATTGAAACCATCCTGCTCTTCACGGAACCGGAACTGACTTGCGTCAGCTCGACGATTGTACGCGAACTATTGACTTATAATAAAGACATCAGCCAGTTTATTCCCAAAGGCATGAAAATGAGTGAATAACACTCGGCAGGAATAGATGGCGAAACTAAAAAGATGATGAAGAAACTAACTATTATACTATCCGTTTGCTTGTGGACAATTGCCGCACAAGCCCAGAACTTCGGTTCTGAAGCCATGCGTAAGCTACAAATGGCAGAGTTCGCAATCTCCAATTTCTATGTGGACAAAGTAGATGAAGACAAGTTGGTGGAAGAAGCCATCATCAAGATGCTGGCACAACTCGACCCGCACTCTACTTATTCGGACGCAGAAGAAGTGAAGAAAATGAACGAACCTCTTCAAGGTAACTTCGAAGGTATTGGAGTTCAGTTTCAGATGATCGAAGATACCCTGTTAGTAGTGCAACCCGTCAGCAACGGACCTTCCGAGAAAGTCGGCATCCTTGCCGGTGACCGTATCGTTGCGGTCAATGACAGCACCATTGCCGGAGTGAAAATGAGTACGGAAGATATTATGAAGCGTCTTCGTGGTCCGAAAGGCTCTAAAGTCAACCTGACTATTGTTCGTCGTGGCGTACAGGATCCTTTATTGTTTACAGTAAAAAGAGATAAAATACCTATCCTTAGCCTCGATGCTTCTTACATGATTCAACCAAAGACAGGTTATATCCGCATCAACCGTTTCGGGGCAACTACTGCCGAAGAATTCAAGAAAGCAATGACAAGCCTTCAGAAACAAGGTATGAAGGACCTGATTCTCGACCTGCAAGGAAACGGAGGAGGTTACCTGAACGCAGCTATCGACCTTGCCAACGAATTCCTGGGACAAAAGGAACTGATTGTCTACACGGAAGGACGGACTGCCAAACGCAGTGATTTCTACGCTAAAGGAAACGGAGATTTCCGTAATGGACGTCTTATTATTCTGGTAGATGAGTACACAGCCTCTGCCAGCGAAATTGTCAGTGGCGCAGTGCAAGATTGGGATAGAGGAATTATCGTAGGACGTCGCTCTTTCGGCAAAGGATTGGTGCAACGTCCTATCGACCTGCCGGACGGTTCCATGATTCGTTTGACTATTGCACGCTATTATACTCCATCGGGACGTTCCATCCAGAAACCGTACGACAGTACTGTCGATTACAACAAGGACCTGATAGAACGTTTCAACCACGGCGAACTGATGAATGCTGACAGCATCCACTTCCCGGATTCGCTGAAAGTACAAACCAAGAAACTGGGACGTACTGTCTATGGCGGAGGCGGTATCATGCCGGATTACTTCGTTCCCATCGACACTACTCTTTATACAGATTATCACCGTAATCTGGTTGCTAAAGGAGCCGTGATTAAATTCACCATGCAGTTTATCGAAGGACACCGGAAAGAGTTGAAAAACAAATACAAGAAGTTCGAATCGTTTGATGAGAAGTTTGTTGTCGATGATGATATGCTCGCCACTTTAAAGGAAATCGGTGAGAAAGAAGGGGTGAAATTCAATGAAGAGCAATATCAGAAGTCGCTTCCTCTTATCAAGACGCAACTTAAAGCACTGATAGCCCGTGACCTTTGGGATATGAATGAATATTTCCGGGTAATGAATACCACCAATGAGAGTATACAAAAAGCGCTGGAAATACTGAATTCGGACGAATATCAGAAGAAATTAAAATAAAATAGCAAAATAAGTAGAATAAACCGTACCCGAACAGGCACCCTTGTTGTAGTATAAGTAAAATCATTAAAACCAAAGTATGATACGACAGTTTGATTTTACTTGGACAACAATCTGGTTGTTATTGATCGGGTACGGTTTATTTTTTATCTCTCTCCCTGCACAGGCACAAACAGGAGCGAAGAGAATCTCATTAGAGTTGAAAGACAAAGCCTTGCCTGATGCGCTGAAACTAATTGAAAAAGCAGGTGGGAAAAGTATTCTCTTTACCTACAACGGAACCGAAAGTTATCGTGTGACAATGAGCATACGCGAAAAGACAGAGCGGGAAACCATTGATCTGGTATTGAGTGGGAAACCCTTCATCTGCATGGAGCGGGAAGACTATTTTGTTGTACAACAACACAAGTCGGACAAAGCCATTGCGGTAGAAGGAAAAGTGTATGATGAGAAAGGAATTCCCCTCCCTTTCGTCAATGTACTTGCTCTTGCTGCCGATTCCAGTTTCCTCGCGGGAAGCGTAACGGAGGAAGACGGTTCCTTTCGCCTGCCACCCATAGCCGGAGAGGATTGCCTATTGAAGGCTACTTTTGTAGGCTACTCTCCGCAAGTAGTTCCCTGCCGGCATACAAACATCATCCGCCTCCAGCCTGACGCGAAATTACTGAAAGAAGTGGTTGTCACCGCCTCACGCCCATTGATAGAACGCAAGGACGGAATATTGACGGCTAATATCATCGGCACTCCCCTTTCGCTGATGGGATCGGCAAACGAGATGATTTCACATCTTCCCTTTGTCACAGGTTCGGAGGGGGATTTTTCTGTTATAGGAAGAGGCACACCAGACATCTACATCAATGGACGTAAAGTGAGAGACAACACCGAGTTGAATCGTCTCCAAGCTAACGAAATACTATCAGCGGAAATCATTACTACACCGGGTGTACAGTATAGTTCCTCTGTGAAAGCCGTCATCCGCCTCCGCACCATCCGTAAACGTGGACAAGGAATGAGCGGTAACTTCTACACTGACTACTCACAAGGGCGGGTAGCCAACGGCACGGAAGGTATATCATTAAACTACCGTACCGGCGGACTGGACATTTTTCTAAAAGGAGATTTTGCGGAGATTAACAACCATAGTACAAGTATAATAAACCGTGAGGTTCACGCCTCTTCAGACTGGAACCAACAGACGGAAGCCCAAAATAAAGGCAACTACAATACCTTCAATGGAGAAGTGGGATTCAATTACGAGGTTAACGATCACCAGTCATTCGGCGTGCGTTATACACCGGGCACAAATATTGGCAACTCCCATTCCGTCACAGAAGGTAATACGCTCATTCTCCAAAATGGCAAAGAAACCGACAATCTACACTCCCGCCAGGAAACCAATGCCCACACCGGCTGGTGGCAGGGAGCCAACGGATACTACAACAGTACACACGGAAAATGGAATATCGACTTCAATGCCGACTACGTATATGGGCGTGACCGTATACAACAATATGCAGAAAATAATGGTATTGAGGACGCCACATCAAGCAACCGTGTACGCAATCGCCTCTATGCCGCCAAACTTCTTATTACCGCTCCACTGTGGAAAGGCAAGCTCTGCTTCGGCACAGAAGAGACATTTACCAACCGTCACGACATCTTCCTCCAAAACGGTTTTTCTGCCGATGCTGACGACCGCATCAAACAGACCATGATTTCCGGTTTCGCAGATTATAACCTGCCATTAGGTAAGTTCAATATTTCGGCAGGGCTACGCTATGAATTCCAAAAGACAGACTACTACGAGAAAGGGATCCACCAGAAAGAGCAAAGCCCCACGTATCGACACTGGATACCGGTTGTTGGCATCGCATACACTCCCGGAGACTGGTCTTTCAGCCTTTCTTACCGGACAATAAAATACAGCCCTAGTTACGAGATGCTCACCAGTGCCATCACGTATCAGAACAAATATGCCTACCGCAGTGGAGATCCGTTTCTCGTCCCTCAAATACACCGCAATATTTCTCTGGATGGTGGATGGAAATGGGTTAACTTCAGTCTTTTTTATGACCATACTTGGGATATGTACACCAGTTATACCAAGCCTTATGACGATGTAAACCATCCGGGCGTACTGTTATTCAGCATGGCAAGTATCCCGCATACCAACCAATATGGAGGTGCTATCGTTCTTTCGCCCCAAATAAGTATTTGGCAGCCGCAACTGACAAGCGGCATTAACTGGTACGATTCACACGCAGCTCCCATAAACATCACCCAGCATTGGAACGAACCCGTATTCTATTTTAGTTTAGATAATAACTTCAGCTTTCCCCGCGGCTGGTTCTTTAATATAAAAGGCACCTTGCAAACCGGTGCCAAACAAAGTTATGCCATCAGACATACCGCAGGAAGAGTAGATGCCCAACTGACAAAATCATTCCTGAAAGATCAGTCGTTAAAAGTATCGGTAACCGCTAAAGACATCTTTCATACAGCCTACAGATACTTTACCATTTATGGCGACCGGACGTTCAGTTCCAATCGCGATTATTCGGACCAGCAACGTCTGGGCATCCGGTTAAGTTACCAATTCAACGCCACAAAGAGCAAATATAAAGGAACCGGAGCCGGAGAAAGCGAAAAATCACGTCTATAGGTTTGCAACCCGAAAGAGAAACGTTACTTTTGCCATCTCTGATGCACATAAACAGATGATGCTGATATATTAAAACGAATGATACTCCTGTTTCATAAAAACCACACGAAGGAAGAGGCCTTCAAACAACTATTCACGGAAATGTATCCGCGATTGGTGCGTTATGCCACACAGCTCACCGGAGACAGGGAGGAGGCACGCGACATCGTAAGCGAAGCAATGGAACAGGCATGGAAGCATTTCGACCGACTGGACAAGAACGACTGTGGCGGTTGGCTCTACACCATAGTCCGCAACACCAGCCTTAACCACCTGAAGCACCGCATGGTGGAGCAAGACAACTTGACAGCTCTGTACGAAGCCACACAGGCAGACGTAGAAAGCAACTATAAAGAACACGAAGCATTGCTACAAAAGGCAGAAGCTATCGCACATCGTTTGCCAGAGCCAACCTGCACGGTGCTACGGCTATGCTATTATGAGCGCCTTACTTATCGGGAAGCCGCCCTACGTCTCGGCATCAGTCCCGACACAGTAAAGAAACATATATCCAAGGCATTGCGCATACTGCGCGAAGCCATGAACAAGTAAGAAGGAGGAATCAATATGGAAGAAAAGAAAAAACGTAATGAAGTGAAAGAACAGGAAACTTTCTCATTCCCGGAAGATACCGAAACGCGCCGTCTACAAAATATTTTTGGAGAAGCATTGGGTGACTTCCCGTTGCCGGAAGAGGTTCAGTCAGAGTGGAACACATTTATACAAAAGCAAAAAGAGAAAAGAAAAAAACTTTATCTCCGGATATGGCTCTCCGGCAGTGTAGCGGCAGCCATCATCCTCATCCTCTTGCTTTGGTCGCCTTGGCAGCAAACGGAAACCGAAATATCCGGAATTGAAATCTTCGCTTCTCTCAAAGCTCCTGAACGTATCACAACCACAAAGGAAAACGGACGAATTATCGTCTCCACTCCGCCAAGCACGTTGACCCACATCACGCTGGAAGACGGTAGTCATGTTATATTAGGTGCCAACAGCCGTTTTGAATATCCGGAGAAGTTTACTTCACCGGACAAACGTATGGTTAGCCTCACCGGAGAAGCCCGCTTTGAAGTTACCAAGGACATCAGTCGTCCCTTCATTGTTACTGCCGGGAAAATACAGACACGAGTACTAGGCACAGTGTTCGACGTGAACGCCTATCCCGCCAGCCTCCCAGCTGTGACCTTATACGAAGGATGCGTGCAATTGACTGATACCGTTTCTACTTCCAGCCGGAAAATGTCACCCGGACAACATGCCCGGTTAGCGGCAAACGGCGACATACTTCTCTCCAAAGTCTCTTGGAGAAAGGAAGAAGGGTGGACACAGGGAGAGTTCTATTTTGACAACATCCCCATGAAGGAAGTCTTACAAGAGATAGGCACATGGTACAACATCAGCATTATTTGCCATTCAGCCAGTCTCCTGCAAGAACGGATTCATTTTCGTTTTAGCCGGAACGTTCCGGTAGGAGATCTGTTGGCAGCGCTGAATGACTTGGGGATCGCAGAGTTTCAATATAAGGAGAAACGAATTATTGTAAAATAACGTCTCACACTGAAACTGATTCATTACTAATCTGAAGTATACTCAAATGTCACTGCATTGCGGATGTCAGCAGAAGAGGCGGCAATATAAGCTTTAAACTTCCCTGGTTCCACGATCCAGGCATGCTGCTTATCATCAAAGAACTTCAGCACTTCCGGCTTTATCGTAAACTTCACTTCTTTTTCTTCATTCGGAAGAAGTTGTACCTTCCGGAAATCTTTCAATTCCTTAACCGGACGGAGAACACTACACTCTTCGTCACCAATATATAGTTGAACAATCTCTTTCCCTATTACTTTTCCTGTATTCTTAACCTTCACGAGAATATCTATACTACCATCAGCATTCATTGTTTTAGCCGACACCACAAGTTTACCATACTCAAAGGTAGTATAACTCATGCCATAGCCAAAAGGAAAGAGTGGCTGCACCTTCTTCGTATCATACCAGCGATAGCCAACCAAAATATCTTCTTTATATTCCTGGCGGATGCTATCGCCCGGATAACTGATTTCTCCAAAGAAATGTGTCGGACAATCCTTCAGTTTCACCGGATAAGAGAAAGGCAGTTTACCACTGGGAGTCACATCTCCACTCAACACATCAGCTAGCGCCTCTCCACCAACAGAACCTAAATACCATGACTGGACAATAGAAGGAATCTCCTTCACCCAAGGCATTTCCACCGCATTTCCGCTGACAATCACCGCTATCAGGTTTTTATTTACCTTCAATAAAGCTTCTATCAACTCATTCTGGGCAAAAGGAAGTTCGTACGATAAACGGTCTCCACCCTCACAATCTTGAAAATGATTCTTATTCAATCCACCTACAAAAATCACTAAATCCGAGTTCATCGCTTTTTCCACCGCATCATTACGCAAAGAATCCACAATAACCTGCGGAATGACATCCGCCCGACCGTACATCGGACGACCGCTTGTGTAACCTTGTGCATAAACTACATTATCACCAAACTTGGCCTTTATACCGTCCAATGGTGAAATCACTCTCTGAACTTTTAATTCTGAAGATCCACCGCCTAACATCAAATTACGGGTAGCATTATCTCCCACCACTAAAATACGTTTGTATTTTCCTTGGGATATAGGCAATAAAGAAGGCTGTTTCCCGCCAGTTCCATTTTTCAACAAGACAATCCCCTCTGTTGCAACCTCATAAGCCGTGCGATAGTGCTCTTCACTAGTCAGTGCCCCAAACGGCTTCCCGCGATTCATAGCTGTACGGAAAATCAAACGTAGCACACGTTCAGCCTTATCATTCACTACTTCCATCGGAATTTTACCTTCCCGAACCATTTTCAGATAAGACTTGCCCAAGTAATAATCATCATAACCGAATTCCGATTCCGAAGTCAAACCATTCGTATAAGATCCCATTTCAATATCCAAGCCATACATGGCAGCTTCATAAGTGTCATGCGCAGCTCCCCAGTCCGTTATGACACAACCGTCGAATTTCCATTCTCCTTTCAGTATATCATTATTCAATAGCTTGTGATGAGTAGCATGGGTCCCACGCACCTTATTATATGCTCCCATAACAGACCAGACCTTACCTCTTTCTACGGCAGCCTTAAAGGCAGGCAGATATATTTCATACAGAGCACGGTCACTTAGCTGCACATCAATATGTCCCCGCCATAACTCCTGATTATTCAGCGCATAATGCTTCACACAAGCAGCTACTCCATTCTTCTGCACTCCCTGAATATAGGGAACACAAAGTTCCGAAGCTAAATAAGGATCTTCTCCCAGATATTCAAAGTTACGTCCATTGAGTGGGGTACGATAGATATTCACACCCGGTCCCAGCAAAACATCCTTTTCACGATAACGGGCTTCCTCCCCAATAGCGGTTCCATACTTCTCCGCTAACAGAGGATTCCAACTGGCAGCCAGACAGGTCAGCGCAGGAAAGGCTGTGCAACTGTCATTAGTCCATCCTGCATATCCCCAATCGTTCCAGTTAATTTCGGCACGTACACCGTGAGGTCCGTCACTCATCCAAAGTTCAGGAATACCCAAACGGGGACAACCTGGAGAGCTGAACTTTCCCTGTGCATAGCTAAGACGAGTTTTTTCCTCTACGGTCATACGGTTCAAAGCATCCCGCACTCTAACCTCCATCGGTTGTGTATCATCAAGATAAACCGGTGTTTGTTTCTTATCCTGGGCAATCATCTTCGTACCTGCCCCAACAGACAGGAAACATATAGTCAATAAAAACAGTCTCATTATCAAATTATCATTTACAGTTTACAATTCTTTCGCCGAGATCTTTACCACAGCTCGCCGAAGCCCCTCTGAAGTAGCTGTTAGCTCTGCTTTTCCCGGTTTTCCATCATTCTGAATTACAACAAGGCATTTTCCATAAAATGCTTTCCTCTTTTCATCCTTAAAGCGTTCCATCGATATCGGGTTTCCGTTGTCCACCCCTGCGATAAAGGCATTACCTTTTACTGTGAAACTCACTAAATTATCAGCATTAGGGCAAAGATTTCCTTTCTTATCCAACACCTCCACAGTGATAAAACACAAATCTTTTCCATCAGCAGTAAGAACAGAACAATCAGGAGTCAGACGAATTTCTGCAGGTTTTCCGGCTGTCCTGATTTCCTTTTCCGCCACTACCTTACCACTTTTACGTGCAACAACCTTCACCACCCCCGGTTCAAACCTTACACGCCAAACTACATGCAGGTTATCGATATCCTTACACTTCACTCCTTGCGATTTTCCATTCACAAACAATTCCACTTCATCAGCCTGATTATAGTAACACCACATATCGATCTCCTGTCCCGGAGTCCAGTTCCAGTGCGGGAAAAGATGTAATACCTGTTTGTCCGTCCATTCCGATTGATACAGATAGTAGACATCTTTCGGGAAACCAGCCAGGTCAACAATACCAAAATACGAACTACGCGCAGGCCATCCGTAAGGAGTAGGTTCTCCGATATAATCAAATCCAGTCCATACATATTGTCCACTGATAAAATCATTGTCCCTGACTAATTTGAGGCTTTCCTCGTGAGTGTTTCCCCAAGGCACATGACAGTTTTCATAAGATGAACAGGCAAAAGTAGAATCGACAAAGGGCTTGTCCCAACGTTCGGGCCAGATAAACATCCGGTCGCTGGGCATACGGTAATATCCACGCGTCATCAATGCCGAATTACTTTCAGTAATGATAAACGGCTTGTCCGGGAAATTGGTCGGAGCATTGGGAATATCCTTGTTATGATAATTATAGCCAATCACATCCAATGCGCCGGAACGAAATAAATGGTTCCCGGAATTCGGCTCATTACATCCGGCAGTGACAGGACGGGTAGCATCGAGCTCCTTCACAAAATCCACCAGCTTCTTCGTCAGCAAAGAGTTGATACTTTCTTCTCCTTCTTTGGCCAACATATCAGAAGAATGTCCGAAATTCAAGATCAGATTAGCCTCTTCCAAACTCAACGTATCCGCTTTGGCATCACTCCACTGTTCCAGGACTTCATTACCGATACTCCACATAAAAACAGAAGGATGATTACGGTCACGCAAAATAAAATCATTCAAATCACGTTCATGCCATTCGTTGAAGTAACGTGCATAATCATGCGCCGTCTTTTTCTTCCGCCACATATCAAAAGCCTCATCCATCACGATAAACCCCATACGGTCACAGAGATCAAGCAATTCGGGTGCCGGAGGATTATGAGAACAACGTATGCCGTTACAACCCATTTCTTTCAGAATCTGCAATTGCCGTTCAATGGCACGTGCATTGACTGCCGCTCCCAGGCAGCCCAGGTCATGATGCATACACACACCGTTAATTTTTGTCTGTTTGCCGTTCAATATGAATCCTTTCCGTGCATCAAAATTGAATGTGCGAATACCAACAGGAGTAGTATACCTATCGATACATTCCTCGTTTCGCATCACTTTGGTAACCAGTGTATACAGATACGGAGTATCAATATCCCACAATTGAGGTTGCTTTACAGTCAGCTGCTGGGAAAAAACAACCTCCTTACCGGCTTCCGTTTTCCCAGTTGACCGGATTTCAGCAACTTCTCTGCCTTCAGCATCCTGCAAGGATGAACAGACTGCAACATTCTCGTTCGTATCACTTTCATTCACAAGGGTAGTAGCAAGATTCAGTACAGCCTGTTTTTCGTCAACTGACGATGTCGTGACATACGTCCCCCATCCGGCCACGTGTATCGGAGCGGTCTTACTTAGCCACACATTCCGGTAAATGCCACAACCTGAATACCATCGCGAATTAGGTTGCTCCGCATTATCCACACGTACAGCCAGTACATTCGGCTCATCCCATTTCAGATAAGAGGTCAGGTCATAACTGAAACTAATATATCCATAAGGACGTACTCCCAATGAAACACCATTGATAAATACCTCCGAGTTCATATATATTCCGTCAAACTCAATACGGAATATCTTTCCCGTATCGGCTTTATCCACGTTAAAGGTTTTGCGATACCAACCGACTCCCCCTGGAAGTGACCCTCCTCCTGTACCGGAAGGATTTTCCCTGCTGAAATCCCCCTCAATCGCCCAGTCGTGAGGTAAATTCAATACACGCCAGTCATTGTCGGCAAAACCGGGCTGTGCCGCTTGCAGTCCATCTCCTAAATGAAAACGCCAGTCTGCATTAAAGTCGGACCGCTCACGCGGAAATGCGGGGGAAGAGCTGCTACATGCTCCTAATAGTAGCAGACAACCTCCCAGTAGCAGGCAGCTCCCCAGTATCAAATATTTTAGTTTACCAATCATCATCAACGAATTATCATTCAGGCTACAGTTTCAATGTCTGTTTGCTGCCATTATACTTCACAGTCACCCCTTTCGCATTCAAATCAAACGGTTGGGCTTTTTCCTTATTGACCGTAATCACAGTAAAAGTCCGTTCTTTCAGCATACCCGGAAAGTCTCCCTGGCGTTCACCGATCACTAAAGTCTTGGTAGCTTCATCATACTTCATTGGTATCATGGCATACCTCCCTTGTTCATAGTTATAATTCACACCCTCATCTTCGTATAACGTAAACTCTCCATCCGCTCCCTGATAAATATACAAACGGATATGATCCGCCGGTTTTTCATCCGTATACTGAATATCATCTCCGAATGGTACGATAGCACCGGCACGCACATACAACGGAATACGCTCATAAGGAGCTTCTATTACCTTTCTCTCTCCTCCAGCCTGAAATTTGCCTGAATAAAAATCATACCAGCCTTCTGATTGAGGGAAATAAATTTCACGGCTGCGGTCACCATATCGATAAACAGGAGATACCATAAACGAAGGACCGAACATAAACTGGTCACCAATATTATTCACTTCGGCATCCGCTGTGAAATCCATAACTAAGGGACGCATGATCGTATAATCATCCAACCAGGTCATACCTGCCAACGAATAAATATACGGCATCATATTATAACGTAACCTGGTATAATACACAACCGACTGATAAGCCGGATGCCCTTCCGGCGCAATCTCCCATATTTCACGGAAAGGGTATTGCCCGTGTGCACGATATAAAGGCACAAACGCACCGAATTGATACCAGCGGGCATTCAACTCACGCCATTCTTTATAATCGGCGTTTTCCGTCTTTGTCGCATTCCATTGTTTCTGCCCTGCCACATAACGATTCTCTACACAAAAACCGCCAATATCCATTGTCCAATAAGGAATTCCACTCATCGCAAAATTCAACCCTGCAGAAATCTGCGCTTTCATATCTTCCCAACGTGTACCGATATCTCCACTCCATGTAGCCGTAGAATAACGCTGCAATCCGGCAAATCCCGAACGGGTCAATAAGAACACACGTTTGTTATTATCCACCCCGCGCTGACCGTCATAAATCGCTTCCGCATTCATCAGTGCATAAGCATTGAAGAATTCTGTTGAGGAACCTAATGCCGTAGGCCCGCACAAAGCCTTCCGATATTCCAAGTCTGTACAATCACGCACATTCGGTTCGCTGGCGTCCATCCACCAGGCATCTATACCCAACGGATAATAATGCTCATACATCTGTTTCCAAAACAATTTCCGTGCGTCGGGATCATAAGCATCATAAAAACCATAATGGTAACCGGGACCTACCCAATCTTTCAAGCTATCCCTGACAGACTGCTGATACATCCATCCATTCTCGTCGAATTCTTTGAAATGTTCAGTAGTAACATAGAACTTAGGCCATACCGAGATCATCATACGGCCATGCATAGCATGGATTGAATCGACCATTGCTTTCGGATCTGGAAAACGAGCCTTATCAAACTCGTGACTACCCCAGGCATTCTCCGGCCAGTGATTCCAATCCAGTACGATATTATCCAACGGAATTTTACGATCACGGAAACCTTTCAGTGCTCCCAACATTTCATCTTGTGTATTATACTTCTCCCGACTTTGCCAAAAACCCATTGCCCATTTCGGCATAACAGGTGACTTTCCGGTCAGAGTCCGATAGCCACTGATTACTTCATCCATATCCTCACCAACCACAAAATAATAATCAAGCTGCTTTGCCATCTCGCTCCACCATGACTGTTTCCCCTGTTCTGCCGGATCTACAGAAGTCAATGCCCGCAGCCCGCAATAAGACTGCCCGCCATCAGGCTGCCACTCGATTTTCAACGGCACACGCTTTCCTGCTTCCAAATGAGCAGCAAACTTATAACTATTAGGATTCCATGCAGTACGCCAACGTTCCGGCACAACCAGCTCATTATTCAAATAAACCTTGACATATCCTGCATAATAAAGAATAAACTTAAATTCTCCCGTTTGAGCAGGCTCTATCTCTCCTTCATAGGTGACGTTAGCTCCCATTAACGGCAGTTTCTTCGGAAGATTCTCAATCGTTTTCAGATTCTCGAAATAAATGGAATCTTCCCGACGAACCAGATTTTCTCCTTTTTTCGGTACATAAGTACCGGTAAGCGCCCCTTCCTGACCTGTCTTATCATAAAGTTTAAAGATACGGTTCAACTGGGAATAATCATTCGGATTACCGAAGCGGCACAACGAATAACTATCCAGTAGTATGCCATAATTTTTATTCGAAACAACAAACGGAACAGATACTTTCGTATTGTATTGGAACAATTCTTCATTCTTGCCCTTATAATTAAATTCATCCGCCTGATGCTGACCTAATCCGTAAAACGCCTCATCTTCGGGAGACTCAAATACCTGACAGATCGTATATCCTTTCGTCCCCTCCACTTCTATCGGAGTAAACTTCTTTCCTCCTCCCTTGTTTTCCTGTAGGATTAACTCTCCGTTTCGATCCGTAAACCACACTTCCCCGGTACTAATCAGTACGGATGCTTTTACTTCTTCAGTAGACACTGTAATCGTATCGCCATTCTGCACAACGGCAAAGGATGTTTGTTTTTCCTGCGGAACAACAATCAGACTTTGCGGATCGGCAAACTTGCTGTCGGCAGTGGCAGAAACACGGATTAACTTATCTCCCATCACTTGAAGGCGAACTAAACGAGGCCCTCCTATTTCTTTCTGTTGTACTTTAACTATCACACTATCACCTGTCTCTTCGTAGACCTTATTGGAACATGCTCCGAAAAGAAGTCCCGGTAACAGGCAACAGAAAATGTTTTTCATATTCATAATCATACCTACCTTTAGGGTTCAACAATATATTTTCTCATATCGCAAAAGTAAGTACTATAAATTAAAAGTTCCCCTTCTAATGTTTTATAGAAGGGGAACTTTTAAACAGTGACCGGACAATATGTTTTTTTCAAAGGTATCATTTGTTATTTCCCTTCTTTTTCCTGATAAACGGAGGGTAAAACACCAAATTCATCCTTGAAATAACGACTGAAATATTTGGGGTTATTGAAGCCTACTTCGAAGGCCACTTCGGACACATGAAGCTGGCTTTCACGCAATAATTGCGCTGCCCGTTTCAAGCGAATCACGCGGATAAACTCAATCGGTGTCTTTCCTGTGATCTGAAGCAATTTCTTATACAAATGCACACGACTCATACCCAGCTCCCGACTAAGTTCCTCTACCGAGAGTTCAGTACGTGACATATTATCTTCCACATACTTGACTGCTTTCTCTATCAACTTCTCATCCAATGAAGTAATCACAATCTCACTAGGCGCAGGATCAATCATTCCCAGGGTGACACGATGATAACGGCTTAGTTCTATCAGTTTACGGATACGCAACACAAGAATAGTCATGTTGAACGGCTTCGTTACATAATCGTCCGCTCCTGTCTGCAATCCTTCTAACTTTGCTTCGGTATTCTGTCGCGCTGTCAGCAAAATCACAGGGATATGCGCTGTGCGCTTATCCTGCTTTATCAGGCGACACAACTCATTGCCGTCCATTTGGGGCATCATTACATCACTGATGACCAGATCGGGTAATTCTTCCTGCATCATTTCCCACGCTTCCTGACCATTCACAGCCAGTTTGACACGATACTGCAACTCTAGACTATAACGCATAAAGATACGGAAATCTTCATTATCATCTACTATCATCAACAATGGGAAATTTTTGCGTTCCGTTTCCTCCCTGGCTTCCTCTTTCATCTCCTTATCTTCTTCATCCCCGACCGGTATGCCCCTTTCTTCTGGCAACTGCACCTGTGTCTCCACATGTTTTACCGGAAACTGAATAACGAAAACAGACCCCATCCCTATATTATCGAATACCTTCACTTCTCCTTCATGCAAAGTGACAAAATCACGTACCAAACTCAAGCCGATACCATTTCCGGTAGTTTCCTCTACTCCCTTATGATCCGCCTGATAGAAACGTTCGAAGATATGTTCCTTGTCCACATCGCTAATTCCTATTCCGGTGTCGGTAATCTTGATTTCCAGTATATCGGGAGTTCCTGCCACATGCTCTACCATCACCGTCACACGTCCTCCTTCGGGAGTAAACTTAAAAGCATTAGAAAGCAAATTCATCACAATCTTTCCTATCTTGTCAGCATCAAAAGCCATCGAGAATGTATCTATACCCGAAAAGAAAGAGAACTGAATATGTTTCTTATCCGCCATCAACAAGAAAGAGTTACAAACACTATGCACATACGAAATGATATCTCCTTCCGACAGAGACAACTGATGAGTACTCATTTCTCCTTTACGAAAATCAAGCAGTTGATTAACCAGATGCAACAACCGTTGTGCATTACGATACATCAATTGCAAACGTGTACTCTGCAATTCATCGGTCGTTTCTTTCAGCATGCCTTCCAAAGGAGAAATAATCAAAGTGAGCGGTGTACGCAATTCGTGGCTAACGTTCGTGAAGAAACGGAATTTCATATTATTTATTTCTTCATTCTTCGCCACCTCATTTTCTATTTGCTGAAGATGAAACTTCTCACGTTCACGTTTCAGCATCCGGTAACGCGCTAGGAAGAGCACGATAACCAAACCGACGGCATACAACAAATAAGCCCACCATGACATCCAGAAAGGAGGATTGACTACAATACCCAGAGTGGCTTCCTTTATGCCGACATAACCGTCACTATTGATCGCTTTCACTCTCAAAACGTACTTTCCCGGAGCAAGATTAGTGAAAGTCACATTGTGTACTCCTAATGGCAGGGTTAACCAGTCATTATTGAACCCTTCCAACTTATACATATATTGAGTTTTCTCCGGCAAGTTATAGTTATCCGAAGCAAAAGATACACTAAAAATGTTCTGCTTATAATCGAACTCTACATTTTCTACATCGTTCAACTCTTTTTCAATCAACACTCTTCCACCATACGACTGTCCCACTTTCACAGCCTCATCAAACAGCGAAAGACCTGTAAACATCACATTAGGCAGCATTTTATTATAGCGTATATGATCCGGAGCAAAAACATTTACTCCATACAGACCACCAATCGCAATAATCCCATTGTGCAACGTTTTGATGGAACGCTGATTAAAATCACAATTCTGCAATCCGTCCTCACTATTGTAAGCCCTGGAATCGAAAAGATAATTCCCTTTTCCATCAGAGGCCACTGTTACCCGAATCACCTTTCTGCTGGTCGATACCCACATATTACGCTCCTGATCTTCCGTAATTGCTGCAATAAAATTTCCTTTGGCCTCTGCAACAGGAGATAGATCCAGAAACATATGGCGCCTCGTATCATACACATTCAATCCCTCACGGGTAGCAATCCATACCAATCCCCGGCTATCCTTATATACATGATTAACCGCATCATTCGACAACTTGACATTACCGCTCTGGCCTTGAATCTTTTTTATTTCTCGAGTACGCATATCCATCATGCCTACTCCCTGATTGGCAGTTCCGAAAAACAATGTATTATTATCTGCCCAACACAAAGAGGTTACATTATTCTCCAATAAAGCCGAGTTATTACTGGTATAAGTTTCAAAAATACCGGATAATGGCTCCAAACATTGCAAACCGCCTCCCAACGAAGCAATCCAGATTCTTCCCTTATCATCCTCCACCAATGCCCAGACATTATTACTCGCCAAAGCGTTTCCGGTACTTTCCTTATAAGAACGCACCCGGGAACCATTCATACAATACAATCCCCCATTAAATGTCCCGACCCATAATTTACCATCTTTTGACTTCAGCATAGATACAACCGGATTTGGCAACTGTCCTTCGGCATCTCGCCAAAAAGGTTCAGCCTTTCCTGTAGAGCGATTCCACAAAAGAATCCCATGGTCGTTCGTGCCTAGCCACAGCCTGTTTTCATCCGCCTGTTCTATGCAAGTTATATCTCCCCATTCATACATATTGAACTTAAAGATACTTTCACTATAATAAGATACTCCTTTTTTATAAGTGCCTACCCACATGATACCATCCCTGTCAGCATATAGGTCATAAATGGTATTATGAGGCAAGCTCCGTCCATTGTCATCGTGGGTAACAAGAGAAGTCACTTTCCCCGTTTCTTTCTCAAGCACGTCTATGCCGTCATAATCCTTTCCAACCCAAATCCTGCCTTCTATATCCTGTGCTACCGCATGAATAATTACGTCCGGACGTGACGACCAGATACCGGTCAAATCTGTCCGCCAACTTTTTGTTCCGCAATCATACGCCCATATTCCCATAAGGCTGTATGCCCAGATACAATTGTCTCTGTCTACAAAGAGCGAAAACTCTATTGTCTTTCCTGCCGGAATATATTTTTTTATGTCATCAGACTTCCATTTTATTGCCAATGTGGCATGATCCAGACAGACAAGCAGTCCTGTATTATAAATCAACAAAAGTCCGTCACTACACTCCGCTATTTGTGTCACTCCATACTCCGGCAATGAATGTTCCACATACGAAAAAAAAAGTCTCTTTCCACCTTCCTTGTAACGGTAGCATCCTTCACCTGCCACACTAAGACATATATTCCCTTCCCGGTCTACAAAGACCTGTTCCGGAACTCCTCCTGACTCGAGATTCTTCATGAATCCGGTAACATCGGTGATAAAACAATCCCGTTCTTTATCAAACAACACATAGCCTCGGGCCGTATTTATCCAAAACCGTCCATCAGGCATTTCCACAATATCAGTAATATAATTATCCGGCAAAGATCCCGGATCATTCTCGGCATGCTGGTATATTTTAAAAGTATATCCATCATAACGATTCAATCCCGTAGCCGTACCAAACCACATGAATCCATCACGATCTTTACAAATAGTGTTTACAGAGTTATTAGACAGTCCATCCGATACTTCCAGATGCTTAAACTGATAGGATTGCGCAACCACCATCCACGAAGTGAGAAGTAAAACAAACAATAAAAGGTTCTTTCTTATCATGTTTTTCAGATTTGTACAAAGGAAATAAAATATTACCAAACAGCCAAGAAAAAGAGCCTGCGAAAGCCTTTACTCATCGGTAATTTAGAAAAAAAGTGAAGGGGCTACAAAAAAGACAAACGGTCTGAACAGAGATTCCCGCCCAGACCGTCCTTATGGTTTATTAATACTCAATAGAAACAACAGAGCAACTCTACCCCGGACTATTCCGTCGCGAGTCCCTCCATCAGCCCGTTATACTCCAAATTGTCATAAATATCCAACGTATTGCGACTCAGAACACCGTCCCCACGATCCCAATAGAATGGAACCAGTCCATGAGCACGCGCCTGGCGCACTACACATCTGTCGAACGCCGCACGCGACAAGTCATGTATTCTTTGGGCTTCTTCATCCAGCAATTGACGACGGATAGCCGCAAACTCACCGATGAGTACCGGAATATTCTGTTCAACAAACCGGGTCTTCAGTTTCTGAAATTGAGCTTTCATATATTCCTCTCCACCAATATTGTCCCAACGACCTTCGTAATTGCCAACAGCATACCCGCGATTCTCTTCTCCCCAGAAATAGAAAGCCTTTCCCCAACTCTCGTCTTTCTCCATGCCGCAGAATTGCCACGAACTATAATAATGTACTTCAACAATCATTCGTCCGTCCGTCGGGTCTTCGGGCAATCGGTCCATCCATTGAATAGTTTTGTCAATATCCGTAGCAGGTCCCTGTACTATGAGATTACGATACACATTTTTCCCTCCTGTAGCACGAACGGCATCTACAAATGTCTGTTCGTACTGTAGCAGTACTGCCATATCATCGGCATCCTCAACATTCGGTTCGTTGCAGCCAGCAAAAATCAGACGCTCGTCATAGTTTCTGAAGAAAGTAGCAATCTGTTGCCACAAAGCTCGTTGTTTTTGGTCTACAGCTTTATTATATCCGTTTGGAATATCATTCTCCAACCAGCCTCCGTCCCAATGAATATTAAGAATAGCATACAGTTTGTTATCCACACAATAGTCTACCACTTCCTTCACACGGTTGAGCCACGACGCCTGTATTTCATAGTTTCCATCACTAACTAAATAATCATTCCAGGCACAAGGAATACGTACCGCACTGAACCCAAGTTCCTTTATCTTGGTAATCATGGCTTTGGTAGTAGCCGGATTTCCCCAGGCGGTTTCTCCACCGACAGCTTCCAGCGAATTACCCAGATTCCATCCAATCGCAATTTCCTTCATCAATTCCATCGCATTCTTCTCCATGCCTGTCATATCTGCTTCTGGTATCGAAGAAACCTGTTGAATCACGGTAACTGATTCTATAAGGTCATTCAGCACGAATGTAATAACGGCTGTACGAGCTTCATTACCAACGTTAGGATCGGCGGTAAATGTCTCCACCTTTTCAGTCAGAGCACGTAAAGAATTATGATGAAGCCATCCGGCACCAACCGTTATCTCATAATCTCCGGATGCCTGTATCTGAATAGAAAAGTTTTCCCCTTCACCGGCAACTGTCACTTCGTGTGTTTCCGCTACTAAAAGGTCACTGGCGAGCTGATTCACCTGTACCACCCCATTCTTTTCACTTCCTGTCACCTTAATCGTAGTCGAACGGGATTCCGTATCAGGATTGGCAGTTACACTGACTAGATACTTGCCAGTCTTTTTCGAATCCGATTCCTGCCGGGTGATGCTGCACCACTCCGGCGAATCCGACACTACTTCATAAGACACGTTTGATTGTATATAGAGTAAAGTCTCGCTTTGGCTCTTACCGAAAGTCAATTCTTGCTTTGAGATTGTGATGAAAGGAGTTCCCGCTACTTCATCTTCCGTACAGGAAATAAGCAAAATACCTGCCAGACAGAAAACATAATACGTCCAAAGACTACAAATCTTATTCATACTCATTCAATTACAAGATTTTTAAAGTATCTATAGTAACGTTCACTTTATCCGGTTCTGCAATGTCACTGAACATATCAATGATATCAATCACGAATACGATTACACCGTTATATGCGGCTTCCGGTTTAATGTTGATAGCATAAGTACCGTTGCCTTTCACCTTTACATCACTCGTGCCTGAATAACTAGGCCACCAACCACTTGCCGTACACATCAGACCTGCATTATATTCCTTGGTGGCCGCATCGCCACTCAATCCGCTAATAGTAAAAGTCAGCTCCATTGAATAGTCGAACACAATGCTTGCCGGATCAACCGGAAATGCAGATGCAGTCTGACCATATTGATTATACAGTTCGATACGAAAATTATTCTTATCGCTCTCCAGATGTCCCCACACCAATTTATGGTTGTCAACAGTAATAGTGGTTGCCTCCGGTTCGGAACTTCCTCCGGCATTGGGCACAAAGTGATAAGCCTGATATTCATCTTTTTCAGAGCTGCGCGCACCAAGCCACATTCCTATCACCGATCCTCCTGCACTCTCGATGCGGAGGATGCGGAGCTGGTTGTTAGCATCTGCTCCAAACATAATATCACCGCCACCGATGTGACAGGCAGGCAAAGCTGAACTGAAGGTGTAAATGCCTTTTTTGTCCAAACTATAGGTTCCGTCCGAAGAAGTACCATCAGGCAGAATAAGAGAATAGGTCATTGTACTTGAGTTCAAAGTCAACGCAAGTTTTTCCAATCCACTGACCGGGGTTGCCCACTCGGGATAGTTACCGGCCGTAAAGTTATTCATCAGGCTACCATCCAGGTTTGCCCAGTCGAACGGAACATCAGGCGACATCGTCCATTTGATTTCGGTAGTCACGACTTCTGATACCATATCCTCCCATCCGTCAGGCAATGCCGGTTCCGGATCGGGCTTATCGTCAGGCACGTAATTGTCGGCATATTCTTTCGAAACAAAGTTCCATACCAACCACCAAGGTCCTTCACTATTGTCACGCATCACCCCGATACGCATATGATTCTCATCCAGTTCGAGCAACTTCAGATTTCGGTTCCAGTTCGTACTTCTGTCCGACCATGAAGGCGTGTGCAACAGTTCACAGTCAGTAAACGTGATGGTATGATCGTCCACATTGAGCATAAATGTACCTACGGCTGTGCTCTGTGAAGAAGAATTATAAACTGTCACGTTCGCTCCGCCGGTCAGACCGAAAGTCATCGTACTCTCCCAAATAGCATCATCTCCCGAATGACCAACGCCCGGGTCCCAGTTGGCACTCCAATTGTTCCACTCTACGGTCGTGCTTGGATCAGCATAAGTCACTTCACCCGCAGCAAAGCCATACGAGCCGTTATCGAAAATCCAAACCTTCTCATTGTTGACTCCCCCCGACAAATAAGTCCATAAGGCATCATTCACAAATTCGGCACAGAAGCTGTCGATGGTAAACTTAGCGGCGGGACCATACACAATTCCGGCTCGTGTCTGTACACCGAACTTCACGCTATACTCTCCCTCAAACGGTATCTGTAGCTTAACTTCCGCACTCAGACTCCGTCCTTGCGGATGTTCCCAACAAACCTGATAACTTGAAGGCATCAGACTTTTCAGATAAATAATGTTCGGATTCACCGCATCATGCGTGATCGAAAAAGCAATTCCTTCGGCCAGATCATCCGAAACGACATCCTGACTTCCCAATTCATAAGTTTCGGGAGTACATGCCGACAACAATGTGACGAGCGTTGCCAGCAATGCTATATATAACTTTGATACAATCTTATTCATAACTTCCATTTTTTAATACCAACCTGCATTCTGTTTCAAAACGCCATTCGAAAGTGTAATCTGATTATTCGGAATCTGAGAGAAACCTCGTTTGCCGATAATGTTCGAAGCTATAATGCTTACCTCCTCGGGACTTCCTCCGCTGACAACCGACGTAGTACCTGCAATCTGCGAAGCAGCATAATCCACCCCCTGACGTAACAGATCCCAGTAACGCTGTCCTTCAAAAGCAAACTCTAGCATGCGTTCTTTTACTATATTTTCTTTTGTGACCGCAACCTCCCGATAATCACCTGAAACAGACAAGTTTCCCTTACCATCATTCACCGTATAAGCACGCTGGCGTACCTGACTGAGATATGCCTGTGCATTCGGACTTCCTAATTCAGCAGCCATCAACAACACATCAGCATAGCGCATCACAATGAAATCCTGATATTGTGAAATCTGGAAATCTCCTTTGCCCAGACCGGAAACTTCATCAGCAATCGACCATGCACCGGACTTTTCATCTTTGACCCATTTCGACATCGGAGTATATTTCTTTACCGTATAACCGGTGTATTCACGTTGGTCGGCATATGATTTTGCATATTCCGAATCATCGGCGATACCTTCACTATCCAGATTGATGATAGAAGCTTCACGACGTGCATCACCTGTACCATAGACAGTCCACATCCTAGGATTGACCGTACATCCTCCCCATCCTTTCCCATAAGGTGCATGATTCAGATAGCTACGTATTCCCATATAGACCAACCAGCGGTTTCCATCATTATTACCATCATAATCTTGCGTATAATTAAATTTCTGTGCCAATACCACCTCCTTATTTCCTTTTCCGGCATAGGTTGTAGTCTGCGTATAATCACCTGTCGCCGCGTTTCGGCTCCATGAAGTGGAAGCAGCCGGCCACAAGTTCTTGAATTCTTCAACCAGTCCGTAGCCTTCGGTCTCCGCTACAGCGATAAAATCTTCCAATCCCTGCAATACCGAAGCTTTGGTGACACCTTCTACCTGAGGTTCTTTGCCGTAATAGCCTGTATAAAACAGGTAAACACGAGCTAACAGCGCCTCAGCAGCAAACTTGGTTATATGACCGTCGTTCGAAGCAGCCGCACTTTTAGGATATACACCTGCCGGAATATTATCCGCAGCAAATTTAAGATCGCTGAAGATAAGATTGTACACCTCTTCCGGGTTAGCCTGCGCACGGTTCTCGTTCACAGGTTCAGTGAATAAGGGAATATTTTCCCAAAGGCGGACCATATCGAAATAGCACAAGGCACGTAAGGCACGACATTCACCGATATAAGTATTTCTCGTCTGGTCACTTGTCCAGGATATCTGACCTTCATGAGCCAGAAGTTCATTGCATCGATACACTGCCGCATAATAGTTGGTCCATTCCGTTTCCAGCAAGTTCATATCGGAAGGAGACTGAGTGGCATCGAAGCGATCTATCACCTGATAGTTGCGGGCGTCAGTATTTCCCATACCGGCAAAACACTCGTCCGCCATGATTTGCGAAGCAAAATAAAAGGCACATGCCTGACTGGACGTAGTACACTGCCAGCCATCATAACAACCTATCAATGCTCGCCACGCATCACTCTCAGTCCGGTAGAAGTTACCGGTAGTAGATTCTTTCTTCGATTCTACATCCAGAAAGCCTGCCGTACATCCCATAAGTGACATCACGGCTAGTCCCATTCCCACTATATATAATTTCATATTACTCATATTCTCTGATTTTTTTAAGGTTATAAATTAGAACTTCAGATTGACTCCAACGAGGAATGTACGTGGACGAGGATAATACCCCAGGTCAATACCCGATACCCAGTCGGATGTTCCGTAACCAATTTCGGGATCCATGCCATCGTATTTGGTGAAAGTAAACGCATTCTGTACCTGAACATACAAACGGGCCTGACTGATAGCTTTGAGTTTGATCAGCTTGGCAAAATCGTAGCCCAAGGTAATGTTGCTGATACGCAGATAGTCACCGTCTTGCAGGTAGAGGTCGGAGAATTGCCAGTTGATATTAGTATCCGTCACACGAGGCATCCGGTTGGAGGTTCCTTCTCCAGTCCAGCGATTCAGAATGGCAGTCGTATAGTTAGCCTTGCTATTGGCATAATTACGGTATGACTGTACAATCTGATTGCCAGCGGCTCCATAGGCTACCAGTGAAAAATCAAAGTTCTTGTAGTTAAATCCGACATTGAATCCATAGGTAAAATCGGGAGTGCCGTTGCCCAAATCCACCTTATCATTATCATCGATAATTCCATCCTGGTTCTGGTCTACGTAGATAACGTCACCCGCTTGTGCACCGGCCTGCAGGATGCCATGCTTTCCATCGGCATTCCAGTTGGCAATCTGTTCTTTGTTTTGGAAGATACCGGCAGTTTCGTATCCCCAAAAGTAACCGATAGCATGACCGTCCTGTGCACGGTAGAACTCCGGTGTATTATCATACAACATATTGATTTTGCCGTGAATGATACCATCTTCAGTAGGAATATTCCCTACCTTATTCTTGTTATATGCACCGTTCACACCAATATTATAATTGAAGTCCTTACCTGCTCGGTCATTCCAGGTTAAAGCCAGTTCAACACCTGTATTCTTCACATCGCCGCCATTGATAAAAGGTGCACCCGTTCCTGCCGTAGCCAGAATAGGAGCTTCCACCAGCCAATCTTTGGTTGTCTTGATATAGAAATCGGCGGTCAAACTCAAACGGCTTTTTAAGAAACGTGCATCAATGCCTATATTAGTCTGTTCCGAAGTCTCCCAAGTTACGCTCTCATTGGCCAGACGGCTGGGATATGCACCCCAGTAACCGGCCTGTGCCGGAGCGCCATCGACTGTTCCGAAAATGTAATGGGTATTGGAAGAGGTGATAGGAGCTGTATACTGGTAATTATCGATGTTCTGATTACCGACTTGCCCCCAACTAGCACGCAACTTCAGATAATCAAGCCAATTCTGAGTATTCTGCATGAACTTTTCATTTGAGAGAGTCCATCCCGCAGATATAGATGGAAATATACCGTAACGGTTGCCACGTGCAAACTTCGATGAACCATCAGCACGTAAGGTAGCATTCAACATATAGGTTTCCTTCCAGTTCCATCCGAAACGTCCAAAGTAAGAAACGGAGCGACTTTCATCATGCGGATATCCATCGACAGACATTCCGTCGTCGGCGCTCGAAGCTGTACCATTACCTGCATAGGCATGATCCCAATCGTCAAAGCCTTCTCTCAATGCTCCGGTTCTGGCCTGCAGATAAGTACCGGAATAGCGATATACTTCCATTCCGACTAAAGCATTGAATGCATGTCTGCCACATGTCCAGTCATAAGCTGCCGTATTAGTCCAAGTCATTCCTAAAGAATGATTCATATTCTGTGTGGCTGTTGTACGGGTCGTATTATAAGTATAAATTGAGAATCGATAAAGCGGATTGAAACTACGATATTCCGAAGAACCGTACACTGCTCCGAATACGCTCCTCAACTTCAAGTTCCTGACCGGTTGCAGTTCGGCATATACATTGCCGGAGAATGTGGCCGTCTTGTTCTCGTTGTTGCTGTTGGTCATCATCAAACCGTAAGGATTGCCGTCACCGTTATACCAATCAGAGTTCGATGTATCGTTATAAGAAGAATCATAAGCATTGTTGTCGCTATAGATTGGAGCAAGCGGTGAAGTGGCAAATGCACCGCGCAAAGTATTGTTATATTGGTCGGATACTGAAATACCATTGTTCATCTTGTAGACGAAGCTTACCTGTTCGCCCACTTTCAGCAGATCCGAGTCCTTGAATATCTTATGCTCGGAATTGATGCGGAAGTTGTAACGTTCATAGTTTGAAACGTCCTTACCGCCCACTACTCCTTCCTGACTCATATATCCCAACGATAAAGCATAGGTGGAAGTCTTCGAGCCTCCGGTGATGCCGAATGTATAACTCTGCGTCCTGGCATTGTCTTTAAACATCGAGTCTACCCAGTCGGTGTCGTGTACATTTCCATTGGCATCATAAATACTCCGGAACGAACTCCAGTTGTAAGGCGTATTTCCTGAATTAACCGCCTGCTCGTCCATAATGGTCATGTATTCTTTCGCGTTCAGCATATCCATCTTACGGGCCACAGTCTGCACACCGTAATAGGCATCAAAAGAAATCTGCGCCTTTCCTTCCTTGCCCGATTTTGTGGTAATCAACACTACACCATTGGCAGCCTGAGCACCATAAATAGCTGCCGAAGCTGCATCCTTTAATATATCGATACTTTCTATATCGGCAGGATTCAAGGTGGAAATATCACCTCCCACACCATCAATAAGATACAGCGGACTGGAATTTCCGACAGTACCCAGACCACGAATACTAACTTTCATGTCCGAGCCCGGCTGACCGGAAGTGGAAGAGATATTCACCCCGGGTGTCTGTCCTTGCATACCTTGCAAAGGGCTATTGGTGTTCATCTTGGCAAGACTCTCACCCTTCACCTGCACCGTTGCACCGGTCACCAGTTTCTTTTTCTGCACACCATAACCTACCACCACTACTTCATCAAGGACTTCGGTATCCTCCTTTAATATTACATTAAGCGACTTCTGACCCGTCACAACGATTTCCTGCGTAACGTACCCTATATAAGAGAAGACTAAAGTCTGGCCGGACACCACATTCAGCTTAAAGTTTCCGTCCATATCGGTTATCGTTCCATTAGCTGTCTCTTTCACCAAGACACTGACCCCCACCAGAGGTAGCTCATCAGTAGCCGAGATAACTACACCACTGACAGTTGAAGTTTGTGAAGGAGCAGCCTTCACAGCCATTATCGGCAAACATAATAGAATGATTACCGTAAAGCTAAAGAGATGCACGAATGTGCATTTTCTAAAAAAGTGTTTACTCATGGTATATTATTTAATAGTTGATTTAAAACACATGACAAAAAAACCGCAGACACGATGTCTTTTTTCCCGTTCCTTGCACCCTGTATCAGGATATCAAAGAGGTAGTCAATAACACCAGCACAAATACGACTTGTTTAATACCCGATGGACTAAATATTCCATCACTAAATGACTGTTTTTCCATATTCTTCTATACTATTAGATTAAATTTAACACCGTTAACCCTGCCTGATCAAAATATATTTGTTTCTATGTCACAAAATTATGTATTCGGCATGTAACTTCACCTCTGTAATGTTATTCATATAGGGAGCATTTTGGAAACGATGGGGTGAATTTGTTTTATAAAGGGGATTCATTTGTTTTCTCTCTATTTCCCTTTATATTTAAAGCACTCAAAATCAGCGTACATCTTTGATTCTTTAGAAGCCGATGTAGCATAAAGTCCCAAGACGACTCCAGTAAATCCACCTACTGTTTCAGTGCTTAGATAACGAGTATTCATCTTACCCAAATCATGATATATTCCATTCAGTTTATAACCGAAATAATAGTAATTGATATCCGACTTCACCATCAGTTCTACTTCACCATTGGCCGGCAAGGAAACCTCTTTGGCATAATGGGTAATCTCTCCCAATTTGTATCTAAAGCCAACAGAACGTTTCCGATCCTTATCCTGGCGAACAAATAAATCATAGTGAGAATGAAACTCCATAAAGACAGAAAGTCCCGCCTCATCATTCACTCCCGCTTTCTGCAAGACTACCGGAGCGGATGCTTCCATATCAAAATGCTCTTGCCGCAAAGCGACAAAAGTAGGGCTTTTCCAGTCGCTTAACGTAACGGGAGCCGCTATCAAACGAAGCTTGCCATCTTTGGTAAAAGTATAATTCTTCGCCTCCGGGTTTTGCAAATGAATCCATTCGGGAGAGAGTTTTCCTTCTCTAAAGTCTATCCGCTCCGGTCTATCTTTCATTTTCTGTTGAGGCAGAGTGGCTACATCCATCTCCAAAGAAATAGTTCCATTGCCATTGACTACAGGCCAGGCGTCCTTATCCCAACGCACCGGAGCCAGATAGGTTTCACGACCTAACGTATGATGCGTACCCGGCATCACTCTGTACGCCAGACAAACCATCCACCAAGAACCATCAGTACCTTCCACCAGGTCGGCGTGCCCCGTTCCCTGAATCGGGCTGGATTGTCCCGACTCATTGGCATGGGTCAAAATAGGATTTGCCGGATTTCCCTGATAAGGACCGTCTATGTAACGACTGCGGGCAATGGTTACTTTATGTCCCAATTCCGTACCACCCTCTGAAATCAGCAGATAGTACCAGCCGTCTTTCTTATAAATATGTGGACCTTCGGCATATCTGCCTCCGGTACCGTTCCATATTCTTTTGGAAGAAGAAAGCTGTTTGCCTGTCATGGGATCAATCTCACACAGGTTGATGTACCCATCCGGATTGCTGACCATAAAACATTTGCCATCTTCAAAATAAAGCGAAGGATCGATACCTCCTTGTTCGAGCCAGACTGGTTCCGACCATTCACTACGGGGATCAGTAGTATGTACCAGGAAATTTCCCCTACCGGAGACATTAGTGGTAATCATGTAAAACACTCCATCATTATAACGAATGGTAGGAGCAAAAATACCGCTTCCCGAATTGGCGTTAGTCAGATCAAGCTGAGAAGGACGGGTCAGACAGTTTCCTATCTGCTCCCAATGCACAAGATCTTTGCTATGAAATAAAGGTACACCGGGGAAATATTGAAAACTGCTGTTGACTAAATAATAATCATCTCCTGCCTTGCAAACACTAGGATCAGGATGGAAACCGGGGATTACAGGATTGCTGTAACCTTGAGCCGACGACTTGCATACCGAACAAAGCGAGATGAAAATAAGGAATAAAGCGTTTCGCATATTATATAATTTAAGAGTTAAACATCTTCTGTCGGCCAACGGTACAAAAGTAGATGTTTTTCTCCAAGAAGACATGGTATTTCGTTCACACTCGGTCTGCCAAATGTTTTACCCATACGCACAGAATGTTTCCCTTTAACGCATCATTTGTTTCCAATCTTATTAGACTCTTTCAGGA
Organism: Bacteroides luhongzhouii; assembly: GCF_009193295.2. Taxonomy (NCBI): domain Bacteria; kingdom Pseudomonadati; phylum Bacteroidota; class Bacteroidia; order Bacteroidales; family Bacteroidaceae; genus Bacteroides; species Bacteroides luhongzhouii. Next base: position 1,023,329 of record NZ_CP059973.1, read on the forward strand.
AAGTGCAAATCTTTATACATTTGTGCAGGATATAAACTCTCAAATTCAAAAATATCAACTCATGAAAAACATTAAGAAAATGGTATTAGTATCAGCCTTTGCCGGTACTTGTCTTGCGCCCCATGCACAGACAACCTCTCCTGCCATCCCGTCTGATCCGGCTATTGAAGCTAACATCCGGGAATGGCTTCAAAAAATGACTCTCGAACAAAAGATCGGTCAGATGTGTGAAATCACCATTGATGTGGTTTCTGATCTTGAAACCAGTCGCAAAAAGGGATTCCGTCTTAGCGAGGCAATGCTCGACACAGTTATCGGCAAATATAAAGTAGGTTCCCTGTTGAATGTTCCTTTAGGGGTAGCACAGAAAAAGGAAAAGTGGGCGGAAGCCATCAAACAGATACAGGAGAAGTCTATGAAAGAAATCGGCATCCCGTGCATCTATGGGGTAGATCAGATTCATGGAACAACCTACACATTGGACGGAACGATGTTTCCGCAAGGCATCAACATGGGAGCCACCTTCAACCGCGAGCTAACCAGAAGAGGTGCCGAAATCTCCGCTTATGAAACGAAAGCCGGCTGCATCCCCTGGACGTTCGCTCCGGTAGTCGACTTAGGCCGAGACCCGCGCTGGGCACGTATGTGGGAGAACTATGGTGAAGATTGTTATGTAAATGCAGAAATGGGCGTATCGGCCGTGAAAGGTTTTCAGGGAGAAGACCCGAACCGTATCGGAGAATACAATGTAGCTGCATGCATGAAGCATTATATGGGTTACGGTGTACCTGTTTCCGGTAAAGACCGTACTCCATCTTCCATCTCACGCAGTGATATGCGTGAAAAACATTTCGCACCTTTCCTTGCCGCTGTACGTCAGGGTGCATTGAGCGTAATGGTAAACTCCGGTGTTGACAACGGACTGCCTTTTCACGCCAACCGTGAGTTGCTGACCGAATGGCTGAAAAAAGACTTGAACTGGGACGGACTGATTGTGACAGACTGGGCAGATATCAACAACCTTTGTACCCGGGATCACATCGCTGCCACCAAGAAAGAGGCTGTCAAGATTGCCATCAATGCCGGTATCGACATGTCGATGGTTCCTTATGAAGTGAGTTTCTGCGATTATCTGAAAGAGTTGGTTGAAGAAGGAGAGGTATCGATGGAACGCATCGACGACGCAGTAGCCCGTGTGTTGCGTCTGAAATATCGCCTGGGATTGTTCGACCATCCGTATTGGGACATTAAGAAGTATGACAAGTTCGGTTCTAAGGAATTTGCAGCTGTTGCTCTGCAGGCTGCCGAAGAATCGGAAGTGTTACTGAAGAATGATGGAAATATCCTGCCGATAGCGAAAGGTAAAAAGATTCTTCTGACCGGACCGAACGCAAACTCGATGCGTTGTCTGAATGGCGGATGGTCGTATAGTTGGCAAGGACACGTTGCCGATGAATATGCACAAGCATATCATACCATCTACGAGGCTTTGTATGAGAAATATGGAAAAGAGAATATTATCTATGAACCGGGAGTGACCTACGCCCCTTATAAGAACGATAACTGGTGGGAAGAGAACAAACCGGAAATTGAGAAACCGGTGGCAGCGGCAGCACAAGCGGATATAATCATCGCCTGCATCGGCGAAAACTCTTATTGCGAAACCCCGGGCAACCTGACTGATCTTACATTATCGGAAAACCAACGAAATCTGGTAAAAGCTTTGGCTGGTACGGGCAAACCTATTGTCCTGATTCTGAATCAGGGACGTCCGCGCATTATCAACGATATAGAGCCTTTGGCTAAAGCGGTTGTCAACATCATGTTGCCAAGCAATTACGGTGGCGACGCACTTGCTAACCTATTGGCAGGCGACGCAAACTTCAGTGGAAAAATGCCGTTCACCTATCCCCGACTAATCAATGCCTTGGCGACTTATGACTACAAGCCTTGCGAAAACATGGGGCAAATGGGAGGTAACTACAATTACGACTCGGTGATGGATATTCAATGGCCGTTCGGTTTCGGATTAAGTTATACTAATTATAAGTACAGCAATTTAAAAGTAAATAAACCTACTTTTAATGCTGACGATGAATTGATATTCACAGTTGACGTAACCAACACGGGCAGAGTTGCCGGAAAAGAGAGTGTGTTATTGTTCTCTAAGGACTTAGTAGCAAGCAGTACACCGGACAATATTCGTTTACGAAACTTCGAAAAGGTATCTCTGAAGCCGGGAGAAACAAAGACTGTTACGCTGAAACTGAAAGGAAGCGATCTGGCATTTGTCGGATATGACAGTAAATGGAGACTGGAAAAAGGAGATTTCAAGATTAAATGTGGTGACCAATGGATAGATATCGTATGTAATCAGACGAAGGTGTGGAATACTCCGAATAAGAATACGCTCCACAACTAAACCTCTTTTTATATATTTCTATATAAACATCTTCATATAGAATCTTCTTCCTATATAAAAATACACATTCCTCTATCGCCTATCACCGCCAGTAATCAAAATCCTTATTCATCAAGGTTTCCGGCGGTGATAGGTTGTTTCTGAACCTATCACCGCTATTCACCATTATCCAAAGTCTACACCATTGCAAATGCAAGATTACTCATAACTATCTTTTTTAATTACGTGTTTCCGCATGCCAATGAAAAAGGCGCGAAAACAAATAAATAATGGCAATACAATTTGAATTGTACAAGACTCCCCGCCCGAAGGACGAGGAAGGTAAAGAAGTGTATCACGCACGTGTAGTCAACTTCCAACACATTAACACAGACTATCTGGCAAAAGAAATCCAGATAGCCACCTCTCTGACTGAGGGAGATGTGAAGTCAGTCCTCGAATCTCTAAGTCATTTTATGGGAGATCGTCTCCGGGAAGGAGAAAGTGTCCATCTGGATGGCATCGGTTATTTTCAAGTAAAACTGAACAGCAAAGAACCCATCACTTCGCCCAAACTAAAAGTGAATCAGATGAAACTCAAAGCCAACATCAGTTTCAAAGCAGACGCTAAATTGAAAAGATCTGTCAGTGTTGTTCATATGGAACGAAGCAAACTAAGATGCCATTCTGCCTCCCACTCAAATGATGAAATAGACAAACTACTGACAGACTATTTCAAGAGTAACCCTGTATTAACCCGTCGTGACTTTCAAGGGTTATGCGGATTTACCTCTACCACTGCCGCACGACAAATCAAACGGCTGAAGGAAGAGGAGAAAAAGTTGAAGAATATCAATACTTATTATAATCCGATTTACGTGCCGATGCCGGGATATTATGGCAAAGCAGAGATAAAAGAGGATGAAGCAAATACTATACAGCAATAAAGTAAAGAGTATGACAAAGTACCCAAGAAGGCACTACCGAACATTTTGCTGACGTCAGCAAAATGGTATTCCTGATCATAAATGAGAGACACCTTGCGGCGAGGTATCTCTCATTATCTATATCAGTAAAACACTCTAAATCGGTTTCGGGACATATTTTTATAATGCTGTTTTGATAAAGCATATCTGTTATATCTCTCGACAGCACTGAAGTGGGGCTATGGAGGTGCGAAATTGGCTGTTTTTCTATTTCATCATCGGACAGATGGCTTATCTGGTTGGGGTTACATATTTCATGATAGTTTCATATTCGTTACCTAATTTTTTATCAACGGCAAAGATAATACCTTCTTTAAAATTGCGGATGCCCAAAATACCACGACCCTACTTTCATCGAAAGCAGCAAGACAGCGAACAACCTTTCCTGATAATATGAAAATAATCTTACCGGCCATGTTTAATAAGACCTTTTTGTTTTTCATAATAAAGTTGCAATATTTAGTTATAAATTCATTCCACTACATTTAAAGACCGCCATACAAAGGTTTCTACTAAAACATAAATAAAAGAAAGAGTTCCATTTTCCGCAAAAAAAACCTATCTTTGTTCCGTCAAGATAATAAATCACGCATAAGACTCATGCCAAAAGATTCATTTTGCATACAATATACCAACTGTACAGGATGTCCCAAAAGTGTTGAGAATATCCTTATATATAGAAACTTACCTAAAGGAGAGCATATCCCCAAGGATAAGTGTACACAGAATTGTATGCTTTTTATGATAAAGGGCGAATTACTTATCAATAGCGAAGAGCATCCCGGAATAACGTTACGCGAAAGACAAATTGTTTTGCAAGCTATTGGCTCCAAGGTCGAAATACTGGCACTGACAGATGTTGAATACGTTGTCTACTGGTTCAACGAACTGCCTCTGCTCTGCGAAGACCGGTATAAAGAAATGATGGAACAGGCGGAAGCTCCTTTGACCTACACTCCACTGATTATGAGTGAAAGACTTTACCACCTTGTCACCAGTATGCCCGAATTCCTCGCTGAAGAAAACCCTTGCAGCAAGTATATCGACTTAAAATGCAAAGAATTGGTTTTCTTGATTACCAACTTCTATCCGCTGCCCCAGCTAGGTTCATTCTTCTATCCAATCAGCACGTATACGGAAAGTTTCCACTATTTCGTCATGCAGAATTACAGCAACGTGAAGAACGTAGAAGAATTTGCACATCTGGGAGGATATACGACCACTACTTTCCGCCGACTTTTCAAAAACCTCTATGGTGTGCCCGTATACGAATGGATACTGGAAAAGAAACGAGAAGGAATCTTGGAAGACCTGCAACACACCAAAATGCGAATCACCGAAATCTGTAACAAATACGGATTCGACTCCCTGTCGCATTTCGCACACTTCTGTAAAGACTCTTTTGGCGATACCCCACGCGCTTTACGCAAAAAAGCAGCCGGCGGTGAGAAAATCGGAAAGATACAATAAACAGCCCCATCCTACGAATGTGCCAATCAGTTGCACCATGCACGCATACAGGCTGGTATATTGACACATTAGCGTATTGATCCATTATTAAAGAATTATTTCTTTAATTCCTTGCTCAATCAATCTATTTCCCCTATTTTTGCAGTCCGTAAGAGGTGTAAAACGTCGAAATTTTAGTTCTAACAATTAAATAATTTAAATTCAATCATTTATGTGGTTAAGTAATTCATCTGTAGGAAGGAAAGTGGTGATGAGCGTTACCGGTATCGCCCTTGTCCTGTTTCTAACATTTCACATGGCGATGAACTTGGTTGCGATCATCTCGGCTGATGGTTACAACATGATTTGTGAGTTCCTGGGAGCAAACTGGTATGCATTAGTGGCTACCGCAGGACTGGCTGCTCTTTTCGTTATTCACATTATCTACGCATTCTGGCTGACCATGCAGAATCGCAAAGCGCGTGGTAGCGAACGCTATGCAGTGGTTGACAAACCAAAAACTGTAGAATGGGCATCTCAAAACATGTTGGTGCTGGGTCTGATCGTTATTGTAGGTCTTGGTTTGCACCTCTTCAACTTCTGGGCAAAAATGCAGTTGCCGGAACTGATGCACAACATGGGCATGCACGCTGATACACTGACGCTGGCTTATGCCGCTAACGGTGCTTATCACATCCAGCAGACTTTCTCTTGCCCGGTTTACGTAGTTCTTTACCTCGTTTGGCTGTTTGCTTTGTGGTTCCACCTGACTCACGGTTTCTGGAGCTCTATGCAATCACTGGGATGGAACAACAAAGTATGGATCAATCGTTGGAAATGCATTTCTAACATCTATTCTACGATTGTTGTACTCGGTTTCGCACTGGTAGTAGTGGTATTCTTCGTGAAAACACTGATTTGTGGCGGTGCTTGCTAAATAGTAAATTGTAAATGATTAAATTGTAAATAATATTATGATCAAGATAGATTCAAAAATTCCAGAAGGCCCGGTGGCTGAGAAATGGACCAACTATAAAGCTCACCAGAAATTGGTGAATCCCGCTAATAAACGTCGTTTGGACATCATCGTTGTGGGTACGGGTCTGGCAGGTGCTTCTGCCGCTGCTTCACTTGGTGAAATGGGTTTCAGAGTATTCAATTTCTGTATTCAGGATTCTCCCCGTCGTGCACACTCTATCGCTGCACAGGGTGGTATCAATGCTGCAAAGAATTATCAAAATGATGGTGACTCGGTTTACCGTCTGTTCTACGATACAGTGAAAGGTGGCGACTATCGTGCCCGTGAAGCAAACGTATATCGTTTGGCTGAAGTATCCAACGCTATCATCGACCAATGTGTAGCGCAAGGTGTTCCTTTCGCTCGCGAATATGGTGGTACGCTGGATAACCGTTCTTTCGGTGGCGCACAGGTATCCCGTACTTTCTACGCTAAAGGCCAGACAGGTCAACAGTTACTGCTGGGTGCTTACTCTGCATTGAGCCGTCAGGTAAACGTAGGTACTGTTAAACTGTACACCCGCTATGAAATGCAGGATGTTGTCATCGTTGACGGACGTGCCCGCGGTATCATCGCAAAAAATCTTGTAACAGGTAAGTTGGAACGTTTCGCCGCTCACGCTGTAGTCATCGCTACCGGTGGTTATGGTAACGCTTACTTCCTGTCTACTAACGCTATGGGTTGTAACTGTACAGCTGCTATCTCTTGCTACCGCAAGGGTGCTGTATTCGCAAATCCTGCATACGTTCAGATTCACCCGACTTGTATCCCGGTACACGGTGACAAACAGTCTAAGCTGACTTTGATGTCTGAATCTCTCCGTAACGACGGTCGTATCTGGGTTCCGAAGAAGAAAGAAGATGCCGTAAAACTCCAAAAAGGCGAAATCAAAGGAAGTGATATTCCGGAAGAAGACCGCGACTATTACTTGGAACGCCGCTATCCGGCATTCGGTAACCTGGTTCCGCGTGACGTTGCCAGCCGTGCTGCCAAAGAACGTTGCGACGCAGGTTTCGGTGTAAACAACACCGGTTTAGCCGTATTCCTCGACTTCTCTGAAGCTATCAACCGCTTGGGTATCGACATCGTTCTTCAACGTTATGGCAACCTCTTCGATATGTATGAGGAAATCACTGACGTTAATCCGGGAGAACTGGCAAAAGAAATTAATGGCGTAAAATATTATAACCCGATGATGATTTATCCGGCTATCCACTATACAATGGGTGGTATCTGGGTAGACTACGAACTGCAAACCACTATCAAGGGTCTGTTCGCTATCGGTGAATGTAACTTCTCCGACCATGGCGCAAACCGCCTCGGTGCTTCTGCATTGATGCAAGGTTTGGCTGACGGTTACTTCGTATTGCCTTACACCATCCAGAACTATCTGGCAGACCAGATCACTGTTCCTCGTTTCTCTACCGATCTTCCTGAATTTGCAGAAGCAGAAAAAGCTGTTCAAGCTAAGATTGACAAATTCATGAGCATCCAGGGTAAAGAATCAGTTGATTCTATCCACAAGAAACTGGGTCATGTCATGTGGGAATATGTAGGTATGGGACGTACGGCAGAAGGCTTGAAAAAAGGTATCGCCGAACTGAAAGAAATCCGCAAGGAATTCGAAACGAACTTGTTTATCCCCGGTTCTAAAGAAGGTATGAACGTAGAGCTTGACAAAGCAATCCGTCTGTACGACTTCATCACTATGGGTGAGCTTGTTGCTTACGATGCATTGAACCGTAACGAAAGTTGTGGTGGTCACTTCCGTGAAGAATACCAGACTGAAGAAGGAGAAGCAAAACGTGATGACGAAAACTTCTTCTATGTAGCATGCTGGGAATATCAAGGTGACGATGAAAAAGCTCCGGTGTTGTACAAAGAACCACTGGTATACGAAGCTATCAAGGTTCAGACTCGTAACTACAAGAGCTAATCGGTGAAGTTAAACATTTAAAAGAATTAGAAGAAAATGGATAAAAATATATCATTTACACTGAAGGTATGGCGCCAAGCTGGTCCGAAAGCTAAAGGTGCTTTTGAAACCTACCAAATGAAAGATATCCCCGGCGATACTTCCTTCCTCGAAATGCTGGATATTCTGAACGAACAGCTCATCAGCGAAAGAAAAGAACCGGTAGTATTCGATCATGACTGCCGCGAAGGTATCTGCGGTATGTGTTCTCTTTACATCAACGGACACCCGCACGGTCCTGCGACAGGTGCTACTACTTGCCAGATTTACATGCGTCGTTTCAACGATGGTGACACCATCACTGTTGAACCTTGGCGTTCGGCCGGTTTCCCTGTCATCAAGGACTTGATGGTAGACCGTACTGCTTATGACAAGATTATGCAAGCTGGTGGTTACGTAAGCGTACGCACAGGTGCTCCGCAGGATGCTAACGCTATCCTGATTGCGAAACCTATCGCTGACGAAGCTATGGATGCTGCTTCTTGTATCGGTTGTGGTGCTTGTGTAGCTGCATGTAAAAATGGTTCTGCTATGTTGTTCGTTTCTGCAAAAGTTAGCCAGTTGAACTTGCTACCGCAAGGTAAACCGGAAGCTTTGCGTCGTGCAAAAGCTATGTTGTCAAAGATGGACGAACTGGGCTTCGGTAACTGTACAAACACTCGTGCTTGTGAGGCTGAATGTCCGAAGAACATTTCTATCAGCAACATCGCTCGCTTGAACCGCGACTTCATCATCGCAAAATTAAAAGACTAGAAATTGCTAAATTTCAATAGTGAGAGCTTAATTTGATTAATGACAGAATCCCCTGCCGGCTAGTTCGACAGGGGATTTCTTTATATATGAGTAGATCACAATTATTATTAATACGGATCAGTAACATGAACTTTTAATTCATAAGTTTCACCGATTTCACCATATAGCCAAAACTGTTATGAATGAGAAAATTACGGGTGAAAGCGAGGATTGAAATAAGGTAAAATCATTCGTTACCGCTTTCACCTGTCTTATTAAAATATCCCTTGAGCTAAAGCAATTATCATTATAGCTAATCCGGATATGCTTATAGCAAATCCGCTTTCAGGTGTTAATGAGTGAACTGTGCGGATGTAGTACTTTGGCCGCCAGGTCTTAACACCTTAGTTCTCATGTGTTAATACTTGAGTTGTTGCATCTATATATCCAGCATCTTGGAGCTATATATCCAACACCTTAGAGCTATATATCCAACACCTTAGAGCTATATATCCAACACCTTGGAGCTATATGTCCAACAGTCGGTATGAATAAACTCAATAGGTGAAACCGGGAAGGTTCAGTTTCACCTGAATTTCTCCCTTGCTTTCACCCGCTGTTACCTTATTCATCGGCATTTAGAGAATTGGGTGAAACCGGTGAACCGCAATTATCTTACATAGTTGCATTTATGAAATGTCTTGCCTACGTAAATTACGTGGAGAGACACCAAAAGATTTCTTGCAGAAATTAGAAAAATGGGGTAAAGATTCAAAACCATATTTATAGCATATCTCCGAGATGCTACATTTAGAGTTGTTCAAGTCGTCCAAAATGCCCTCTTTACGTCTCGCCAGCATCCATTCATAAACAGGTTCATGAAAGACGTTATTGAAGATACGACGGAATGTACTAAGAGTATATCCACCCAATTGTGCCAGTTCTTCCACTGTCTTTACTTTCTTATAGTTTTGAATAACGAAATATTGGAAACTGTTTACATATTTAGAGAGTGGATGCACCAAGCTCGAAAGATCATAATCGGAATAATAGTATCCCAATACAAACGCCAATTCTTTTCGTTTCAGAGATAGCAAATCCCGACAGACTTTATCCCCTTTCAGATAAGTGATAGACCCATTGAGGAAATATTGCAGTTCTGGAATTATTTTTAATGGAGTATAAATAAGTGGAGGAGATACTTCCTTCATGATATGATTGAAACGGAAATCACAAAACAGTTCGGGCTGGATAAAACGATAATAAATACACTCACATTCAGTCATAGCAAGCATCTCAAACATAGAACCAATAGCCTGAAGGATAAATTCACCTTCCTTAAGCATTGTCCCCGCATATTCCTTACTATTGACCAGTATTTCTCCCTTCATCAAAAAAAGGATAAGATTTTCTTCACACTTTTGAGCCGGTTTATGAAAACCACGCTGATAAATCACATGAGTAATGGCATTACTCACCGCTTTTGGACATATTTGACAATCCCAGGTTCCTTGACAAATAGATGGCATACGCTGACTGTGTTTGTTTTTGTTTATGCTGCCAGCAAAAATATATGAAATCTTTCATATTGCCATAAAAAAAGAGAGAAAAGTGAAAATAAACCTTTTACTATCACGAACCAATTATAAGACAATCCATATTATATACAAAAGCAGCACAAAGTGAATACTTCATGCTGCTTTTTATTAATATAATTATTTAACTCTATATGAAAGAACAGTATCTATATTTACTTAAGATCATCCGGTTGAGGCTCCTTATCAGCCCAACCATTGTTTACAACCTCACCTGAAATATTCATGATCTTACCAGGGGTTAAAGCAATAGTGAAAACAATTCTTTGACTCACTTCCCACTGGTCAGTCGGTACATTTACTTCTTTAGGAGCATTATTATACACAATATTCGTTGTCTTATCAGTAGCAGTATATGTAACCTCTATTTTTGCACTATTTGGAGCTTGAGGAATCAACATCAGCACTTTATCATCACCTGTCAATTCGACAGCATCTGCACCATCACCGACAAATGTTGCAGCAGAACTTACCATATCAATCGTATAATCTTTCGTTCCAGTTGTAGACTCCCATGTATTCGTTCCCCATTTATATGTTCCAACATTGTTAATCCCTTTCAGAACTAATTTTGTAACAGTGTAATTAACATTTGAATCACTCCCTTTCAACTTAAATGCAATCTGGGTCAGAGCATGTTTAAATCCTAAAGAAATACCATCCACATTAGTAGTTCCATTACCAGTCTTATCAGCAACCAAAAAATCTGATTGACTAGCAATATCATCATTAACTGTATAAACGATTGTAGGATATCCTTTAGAACTTTCTGGATCAGTATAAGTAGTCCCTGTTTCTGCTACAGGGCTATATCCAAAGAAAGTTACATTACCTTCGGATGGCCAGTAAAACTTATTGCTATCTTTCTCTGACCATTTTTTGTCTTCTGACTTATTAAAAATTCCTTCAAGAAGAGTTTTACTTTCAGTCTCAGTAGTAAATTCACCTGTATGCGCATAGCCATACACTTTAAACTGCTTAAAATTATCAGTAATCATAGCAGTTGCTCTTGTAACAGCAGCTGTACTAAAATTAATTTCGGCTTTCTGTGAAGGGGAGTCAAACTCTTCATTCTGTGAGCAACCTGTAATTGCCAAAGCAGCTGTAACTGCCAATAAAATCTTCTTCATAACTGTATTTTTTAAAGTTTATAATATTGTTATATTTTGTTTATAGCATCTATTTCAATCCACGGGTAACTCAACATTATCTTCGGGTCCCCATCCATCAACATTGCCGCCCATTCCTCCACCTCCATCAGGATTCGGTGGTGTTTCCGGCTTATCAACCTCAATCTTATCATCAGGCGGTAACTCAATCTCCGGTGGTGGGGTTGGCTTTCCATCTTCCCCTGTTCCAGCATTTTCAAGTGTACCTATTATTTCAGTAACATCAATTGTTGCTTCCTGAACTGTATTATCTGTTTTGATAAATTTCAATATTAATATTATAGCACCTTTCTCACTAGAAGTTTCTCTCTCTGATGTTGACATTCGCGTCGGCATTGTCATTTCCTTTACTTGTTTGAAAGCGGTGAAAAATGCCGTTACCTTATTATCTCCCTTCTTTACCTCAAAGTAGATAGGTTGTGAGCTACATACTCCACGACCTTTGCCTATACAGTAACAATCGGATAATCCATCAATGCTTCCTACCACTGTTGCAACATACTCCAAGCCTTTAGCCTCTACTGCAAAAGAATATTTCTTCACCACAGATTCCAACTTCCAGTCTAAGCGAAGCACTTCTTCACTCTTCTCTATTTTCAGCTCATCTATATTCAACACATACAATGAATCCGGTGACCAAACCATCTTTTCCGTTCCTTCAATCCCTAAACCATTGCAGTTTCCCGTATAGGCTTCTATCGTTTCATAGGACTCTTCGCCCCTGATTCGTATAGATTCCGTGTTATAATTGTAGACTACTACCGAATACCGTCCCGGAGGAACTTTCATTTCTCCGCCTCGTACCGAAAGGTATTTATCTACTTTCCTGCCATCTCCGTTCTTCGGATAAAAAATCACCCGAACTCCCTCCGGCAGTTGATCTGTCACTCCATCCCAATCCAGCTTTATATCTACCCCACTTACGGGATAATCATCCAATATATCGCGACGGCTACATCCAGTTAACATCAGCAGCGAGGACAAAAGCACAAGAAACCCGTATCTTGTATTTCGCATTGCGCCCTCCTATCTCTTCGTTGTTATCAACCATACCAAAGAAACTTTCGCCTTGGTAGGACCAATAAAGTTATAACGCCCACTATTTGTCCATATAATATCCCCCTCATAAGGAGTATATTTTTTATATTCTGTTGTCAAATACCCTATGCCAAAACTGAATTCAAGGGAAAAATGCCGTGCCAATTGCCGTGCATATCCATAAGTCACTCCCGCAGCTCCGTAATACTTACCTTGATAGCCGTCTCCACGCAGCTGGAAGTCATATATCCCGCCTTCAGCATAAAGTCCGATAAAATGTCCGGTCAATCGGTCACGTTTCTGACGGTTTCCCAGCCAACAACGTCCTTCCATCCCTCCCGAAAGGAGCTGATAACAGAAATCATGTTTGCTATTCAGCCACCACGGACATTTATATTCAGTATTCAAAGACCACCTCTCGCCTATCGGAATTTCCACTTCTATATTTGGCGCCAATGCCAAATCATATAACAGATTATTCTTCACTGCAAGTACAGTTTGGCTTTGCACCGGCCCTTCTGCCTCCGATATATCGACCTCACAGGCCTGTTTTTTTTCACTTTCTCCCACAGGCTTATCAGGTTGATCTTTCGGAAGCGCCTCTTCCTGATTTGAAACAAACAACCCGGAGACAGAAGATACCGGTTCAAAAGCCTCTTTACCTAATTTCGAAGTTTCTCCGACAATCGTAATAACCGATCTCCGCAGTTCTGGAAAGATATTGTGAACAATGTATCGGTAAGCAATTCCCCGATTCAATTTTCGCAACAGTTGCTTCCGTTTATTGACATCATTTTTATGATAATCAATCAATATCAGCACTTCTTCCCGATCTGGTAAGTTGGAGTCGGATGCCACCAACTTACGAAACTCCGACCAATCCTCTCCCTCTGAAAAAAAATGAATCTTATCAACACTAACATCCGAATTATACCGTTGTAAGAATTCCTTTATCGAATCATTTCTCCGGGCAATCAAACTTCTATTATAAGACTCATCACCATCAGGAGAAACAAAAGTTTCCACATTCAGCGCATTTATATATTTCGTATTCAGATGCCCGAAAAACAAAGAATCCAAAGTCGCAATCACCTGATTATTACTTTTATAATTAGGATTCACTCTCGTTTCATTCGCATCAAAATGTATCACAACCCGTTGGATCGTGTCATTCGCAACAGCGAAAAATGGAATCGAAGCATACCCACTTTCTGGAAGGCTTAATAAAGCCATAAGAATAGCCAATATATAGATACCATGTTTCATTGTCGTTCGTTTCTGATGACAAATATAAAAGTTAGAAAACAATTCGAATCATACTTTTAGAACAAAAATCAAGACATGAAAGGTTCTGTGAAACGATTGCAACGATTTTGCAAGTTTGGGAGAGTCAAAGTCCGCCATAAACAAAAAAAGATGCACAGGCTACCGACTATAAGCCGATGTCCTGTGCATCCGTCACTACCTCTTCCATCCTCCATATCCTCCGCCATCGTATCGGTCAAACCACCGACTAGCAAATCCACCGCCTTACGATGGACAATACAAAATGCTCGAATAAAAAGACAGATGGACTACTTACAATTCTGCCACTAACAAACTTACTAGTTTTATCCGTTAAAAGTATAGAACATAATTACGTAAATAGTTCAGAAGCGCCCAAAATGCCATCATCATAGCCAATACAAATAAAACTACGAGACCAATCGCCAGAGCAATCCAGTGTTGTGAATGATCATCAGAATATTCCTTATGACCATCATTAAATTTGTATATTGTCCGCACTGTCTGCGCTCCTGCCAATAAACCAAATACTCCGGCAAAAATGCCATTATGAATGTTTCCACCGCCACGCAGTGCCCGCTTATCGATCAAGAACTGAGGTGTCCTACTTGCTACAATATACAAACCGGTAGCTATTAAAGTGGAGAACATCATACCGATTCCCATCATCCAATACATCAAAATGCCCACAATGACACCCAGCCAGATTAATTTTTTGGAACCATCGAAATGACGTTCTTCACCACTATTAATCACATCAGTCAGTGAATTTAAGCGCTCTATAACATCGGCATCAGTAGGACACATCGCGATAACCTGATCAATCAAAAGAGCAGATCTCTTAATCTGTTTCATCTTTGTCGGCTTTCTGAATTCATCATCACCTGTTTTTTCAATCACAGTCCAAGTAGCGAATGCCTCATCCATCAGCCTCCATGCGTCCGTTATCTCTTCATCCGTCATCTTCTCCGGCATTCCGGCCGCAATGCGTTTATTCAACATACCTTCTACCGTGAAAACCTCTTTATAGCGGGCTCCCTTATACCATACGAAAGCCATATGTCCCACAATAAATAAAACGACAGCACCATACAGAATGATTTGGAGAACTGCCAATATCTTGACTCCCAAAGGAACTCCGTCATCTGCAGCGGCATCAGCTATAGCATCGGCTCCGCTGCCGCTTTTTACAAGCGTCAATCCATTAAACGCAGCATCTTTTCCGCCTTTGTCAAGTCCGGCAAATGACAATTTATCATCCTTATAAACGATTTTGCATTGACCGGAAATACCGGTATCGACCTCCGGACGTCCGCCCACAAAAGAAAGAGTCACTTCATTTCCGTTCATATCCTCAACATAGAACTCGTAGGTTGCCAACAAAGACTCTCTGCCGCTGGGTTCCACCATATTCACCTCCATAAAGCCATTACATCTGGCATTCTCATTATAAGGATTCAACTGCCAGTTACCATCACAATTCAATGTTAACGCAACCTTTAAATCACCTTCCTTATTTGCCCCTTGCCAATCTCCGCTAAAGGCATCCTCTTGAGCAAATGCGGTCATAGAAGCAACCATCATTACAATGCCCAACAAATACTTTTTAATATTCTTCATAATGTGATAAAATTAATAATGCGAACCAGCAGTTATAATAACGAACCGATTCTGTTAGTTAAAATGTTATTATTCTATTGTTTTTATAATCAAGAGACATTAATACCTCAACACTTTGGCAGCCACATTCTTAAATTGCGACATGGCAAGGCCGATAGAGGCCCCGATATAAGTAGGATCACAAATAATGTATTTTTTTCCGCCCACAGTAACATAGTCTCCGTCAATGTTTTCATCAAAACAGACTGCCGTTGCCATGTGGTTCGGATACTCCAGCAATACAACATCAAGTCCCATAAGCGTGCGAACCAGATAAGAATACAATACCGCACGATCTTCACAATCGGAATAAGGATAATAAAACAGCTCGTCTACAAAGAAAGGCTTTTCATAACCGAACTGGTCGCCATCTGTCTTATAGTCAAAGGCCGTCTGTACAAAATTAATCAACATATTGGCAGCTTCCGATTGTTTTTTCCCTTCTATGACAGCTTTCAATGGCGGAAGCACCGTCTGTTGTACTTCCTGACTTACGGGAGCCCCCACATAGACGGAAAAATCACATTGCGGATAGTCTTTATAAAAAGCAACAAGTCCTGAATTGACTTTCGAACTGACTTTAACGGAAGGATAAGCTTTCGCTTGTAACGCCTTCGTCACATAAGTGCCTGAAAACATTTGAGGAGCATCGATATTCATATTTACCGTGTTCTTCGCGTTGGCAAAATCACGGTTATAGGTATAAATGGAATTGGTTTTATTGGGAGAAGTATCAAACCTGTAATAGGTTACCCCATTCAAGGTGATGAAACAAGTAGCGTAAATCATATTGTCCGAAGCATAGAACAAAGTAAGACGGTTATCCATACGCGCCACTTTTACCCTATATCCCGATTGAGAAAGAATAAACATCTGCATAAGAGCTATTTCATCCGAGTGGACACTTCCACATAACTCCGCGGCAACTTTCCTGGTCAGCAACAGGTAGCCGTAGTCATTCAGGGAATTTTCTTTTTTGATGGTCAGACAGTCATCTATCAAAGGCTGATAATTACTGCGTGATAAAGTCTCCCATCCGGCAGAAATATCTTTTTCTGCAATACCTTTCAAGGTGAGCCGGTTTCTCAATGACGCACTAACAACGCAGTTCTCACTGTAAAATGAGAACTCCATACCGGAAGACGAACGTTTTGCCGGAGTAGTCACATCCGGTTGTACGTCTGATTTGATTGCAGGCTTCGCAGCAGAATCCTTTACCGGTTTTACGGCAGAATTCTTTCCTGATCCCACCGTAGAATCTTTGCCTCCCGGTATAGCCGGAACCGGTGTTTTCCCCAAAGAAGGCGAAAAGGTAGCACTTGGTGCCACTACCGGAATGGGAAGTCGAGTAACTTCCCCGATTTTAATCTCCTGCGGTTTTGCTGCCGTTTTTTTACGATCAAAGCTGACCGGCTTCACGGGCTCCGGCCTTTGAGGACGCTTCACCGGTTTCTGCAAATCATACTCCTTCCAAGTCTCTTTCAGAAATTTGGCAAACTCCTTATTCTGCTCACTCACAAAATCGTCGAATTCTTTCTGTTGCTGCTTCACGAAGTCATCAAACTCCTTCATATCTTTATCAATCTGCGCGAAAAGATTGAACGGTAGACATAACGATAAGACAATTATAAATAATGTCCGTTTCATCATTTTCCTCATTTCCTTGTTATATTTTGTTGTTCTGTTATTTGCCAATCCACACACAATTTATTATTCCGTATCTCTTTGATAAAAGGAAAAATGGACAAAACTGCGACAACTTTCTCCCGGTATAACCCACGACTGGCACTATTGCTACCATTGAAACAATCATCCACTTGCTTGACATTTACATCAGAAAACGGATATAATAACAAGGCTTTTACAAAAGAAGTCATATAGGCATTCCAGAAAGCATTTTTCAGTTCTATCATATCCGTTCTGTTCTGACTTCCGAAAGCGACGTCTTCATACCAATATCCCTTTTGCGAAGGAGAAATTTTAACCCCGTTAATACATGAAAACAGTTGGGGGGATGCCAGCGTGCCTTTAAGTTGAAACCATGATTGAAACGATTGCTCCACACGGCTATCGGATTCCAGCAATAAATTAAATCTCACTTCTTCTTCCTCTACTCTTTCTTTCGTAAACAGAAACATCAGTTCGCTCGTGGAATAATAAGCCAAGTCGCAACTATCATCCGACTGCGTAAAAGATACCTCCAGAAATTTCTCTCCGAATATAGACGTGTATTCATTCTCAATCCGGTAGGATGCATGCTGAAGCGGTTGTTCAATCACTCCTAAAGCAAGTATTTTATTTCTTTGGTCTTCATACGTGTTACTGGCTATCTCCATAGTTGAAAAAATGTCCGAGAGAAGTTTCAATTGTACCCCCTGCTGTAATGAATACAGATAGGCCGCTCTTTGCAAAGCCAGCATCCTTGCCGCCTCAGGTTTCATACAAGGATCAGACACTCCGATTACCCGGCCTTGCCGCCGGGAAGCAAACACCCACCCCGGCAAGGTTTCCCGCTGCCCTGACACCCAATCATAAGACTGGTTATAGACCGTATCAACCGGCATTATTTGTGAGAATACCTCATTGTTCAGAAGTAAAGGCAGCAGGAATGCAAAAAGAACTACCCGGCTATGCTTTATGTCCGATAAATCACATTTCATTATTCAGTATTTTGATGACCGGGCAGTCAAGTTATTTACTGGGCATTCTTGCTCATTTCTTCTTCAAACACTTTCTTGAACTTTTCATATTCAAAGTCAATGCGCAATTTCTCATCGTTCTTGATACGGTTTGCCATAGCATCCATGATTTCCTGTCCCGCCAGTTCCAAAGATACATATACCTTATACTTACCATCAGGGGTTTTCATTGTTTTCTCGCAAATGACACGTGTACCGCTCAATTCCTGTTCCACTACCGTACGGGTCAGCGATTGATAACGACTTTTACTTTCATCGTTCTCACCCTGCTGATATGAAGAAGCGTAACTGTCAGTTACCGACTTCACTTTCGCGCTGATAGCAGTAGCGATTTCAGCCCGAGCCTCTGTCATCGCTTTTTTCTTGGCAATAGACATATCTGTAGAAAGCCCCATCGAACTAGCTCTGAAATACTCCTTATTTGTTTGAAACTCCGGTCCCGAACAAGGAACATTAATCTCGACATCCTGCTGGACTGCTGGTTGTTGCACAGGTTGCATTGCAGGTTTCGAACTGCCACAACTTGTCATAACAGCAATAGTGAACAATGAAGCTCCCAATAAATTAATTCTTTTCATTTCCATTCATTTTTAATGTTAATATAAAATTCATTTCAGATCTCTCAACTTAACTATATTATTCTTGAAATCTTTCAGTTGAAAGAGTGCCACAGATTGCAGTCTACCTACTTCAACGACCATTTCAGTAGGCAGATCAGGCACAATAAGAGCAGTGACTCTGTAGTTATTGGATTTAGCCCCCAGTTTGAGATTAGTAACCGGTTTTTCCTCCCCTTTCTCGTTTACAACTGTCAGATTCATATGATAAAGATCCACTTCACAATCATCCGTATTCGTATTGATAACCTTAAGGTGTATCCTCGATTTATCTCCCATCGTCGTAAGTTTGCCAAATTCGACAAAGACACCATCAAACCACTCTACCCGCATTGTTTTCTGCGGCTTTGGCTCCGGGGTCTGCACCGGAACAACAGGAGAAGGAGTAACTTCGGGGACCACGACAGGAACAGATACGGAAGGTTCGGGGTTCTTTTCCGGCAGCGGACGGTCAACTACCGGAACAGGAAGATCCGGTTCCACGTGCTGTCTTTCCGGAATCTCTCCGGTTCTGTCGAATGTCACTTTCTTCAGTTCGCGGACAAACTCCCGGTTCAGCCGTTTTATCAATTCACGCGCCGCCATATTCTTACCTTGGGAAGCTGATTTATTTTCAGGTACCAATGTCCGTTCATTATTGATAGAATAACTCAACATGGTTTGTCCCGTCCGGTTATTCTCTATTTTAATCGCCAACGTAGAAAAGAATTCAATAAAACTGTATAGTTCACCCGGAACGGTATTGCCTTTACGACACTTATTATCCAATGTAACGATGATGTCCGCTTCAGAAGGGGATGTTACTACATTGAAAAAATTATTGTTCAGCAGGCTCTTTACAGTTCGCTCCACCATATCCATATCGCTCTGTACACTTCTGACATAGGCAGAAGGCTGTGTCTGCGCCATGTTGACAGTCAATGTCGCCCCGGGAAGAGAAGAAAGCATCTGTTTGAATAGAGCTGCATAACTTCCCTTCCGGAACAACCTGAACACATCATCAATTAATGAAATCCCGATTTCCTGCTGCATTTGTTTAGAAGTAATATTACGCACATAAAGAGCGGCAACTCCCGATTCATCGGTAGGAGACATTGAAGACAAATCTCCCGACCCGGAAACAAACTCGGCTTTCAACCGGATATTCCTCAACGGATTTCCATTACGGTAAACACCTATGGCAATAGGCTCCCTTATACCTTGAAACGGCGTAGCTGAAACTGTTGCCGGATTCAGCACAATCGTTATTCCATCGAATACTCCTGCCAAAGCCGCATATAATTCAGTCGCCAGATTGATCGTTTTTCCTTCGTAAGAACAGAATAGTTCCTGATTAAGAACCGGACGGATAGCATCCATTCCATTCGAAAATAACTCTATGGCAGTTATCAAATTCCCTTGTTGCAAAGTCACGTGTCCCTTATACCAGAAATCAAAACCATTACGAATTGCTTTCTGGCGACGCGCTTCCATAAAAGCCTCATAGTCATCCTTGTTCAGTTCATAGTAGACCCAATACTCATTGTCCCCCTGCCAGGAGTCCACCAAACGGAAGTTCTCTATTTCCGCCCTGGCTTCCATACGAATAGTCTCGACAAATGTTTGTTTTAAATGCCCGTCATCTTCCAAAGTATTCAGCAAAGAATGGGTGGCTACCTCTACCTGAATCGCGGAAACAAGATCGGACAAAGCATTTTGCTTTGCCTTTTGCAGATAATCTTCTTCCGAAGTTTTTGCCATCCCTATCCCACTGTAACTCAGGCCATCTGCCGGATGCTGTCTGACCCAATCGGGACGGTCTGTTGGTTGTCCGGATAATGGAAAACAAAGCAATGAGACCGCAAGGATAAATAAAAGCCAATGTTTCATACGCTACTTATCTATTGAATAGTCAAATAAATTGTACTGCCATCCACTCTAAGTTCACTATCTATTCCGGAGTCAGTCAGATAATTAACCAGATTGTCCGCAAACGTGATGCAGTCCATCGGCAAACCGTCGCTATCCTTTGCCGGAATCTGAACCGAATCAAAAATCAAACTATCATCCACAGCACCTTGAATATGATAACGTCCTCCCTGGGCATTCTTCCTCACCCAGTTACGTATATACGCTGAAAGAGTAGTGCTCCCGTTTATCCGGCTGTTCATCGTGTTGACAGCGTTATCAGCAAGACTGACCCGAAGAACTATCGTATTTCCCTGTTGGACTCTCCGGGCAAACTCTTTTGAAATATCTTTCAGAAAACCATCCAAAACATCCTGTGCCGCATACGCACATAGTTTGTCCACATCTGTTGTCCTAAAGCGGTTCGTCCAGCTTTTCCGGCTGGCTAAATCAATTCCGGTGGCAGTCTCACGAGCAGTCATAATCAACGAGACTCTACTGCCTGCAGCTGCCGATATGTCTTTCCGCAAATCAACAATCACATATACATCTGCTCCCGAATTCATCAACAACTGTTTATCATTGGAATCAGCATTCTTACTCTCCCATTCAGAAGCACGCAGAGTACCTGCCTGTTTTCCTTCGGCAGCTACCGTCTTCACACCAAGTTTGACGAATCCTTCTTTTACCGTACTTACCGCTACGCGAAGATCAAAATCATTTTTCAGGATACCGGCATACGAACTCCGGTCATTACTTTTATAAGGAACCACCATAATAGTTGGCAGAGCAACCTGTTGCCGGGTTTCTTCCATCGACATCTCCTCCACGGGCTTTGTCATCAATTTATTCCGTATCAAATCCTTTTTAAGCGCACCCAATAAAATTTGGGCCGTAACCGTACCCTTATAAAGTCTGGAAGGTTGCCGCACCGGTTCTCCGACCGTCTCATAGTTTTTCACAAAGAGCATATAGCGTGAACTGAAAAACTGGTTCATATAGTAAGAGTCCTCTTTCCCAACCAGCGGCCGACCGTTTTCTACTCCGTCAATGCCATTCAAGAAGATAGCATTGAAAATCGACTTCAATGCCATAGAATATACATCTTTCTTCTTTTCTGCTATTCCGGAGGCTGTGATAACGGCTAAGTTATCATCTGCTTTCACGCAAAACAGGTCATTGGAGTATAGCTCCTGCGCTGTGAGATGAATAGTATATGTCGCCAGCAGGCCCAAAAGTAGTATTCGTAGTTTCATATTTCTTTTGCTAGGAGAGAAGTTGATAATTGAAATTCATTATAGTGATAAAAAGGTATCTTTCCTCGAAATGATAATCAACTTCTTTTCTTCCTTGGTGGCTCTCATTATCTCTTCCCCACCTTTACTGACACTACACAAAGAACGTGCCCCGCTCAACACTTCTTTCACGTTTAAGCGGCCGACTTCTTTCAATGACAATTCACCGGCAATGTCCATCTCTATGTAAACGGTAAACTTCTGTCCTTTCTGTATACCTCTTTTTGTTCCAAGATCAACGTATACAGTCTGTGCCTTATCTTTCTTTGTGCTTTCCACTTGTACAATCGTACCTTGTATCTTAAAATTCTCGTTAACAAAGTCGTCCATGCTTATTTTGGCATAATCCAATGTTTTAAGGATTGCTTCTTCAGGAGTATCTCCTATGCTTCCGGTCAACCCTTCATGAGAGAAGGCCTGGGTACCTTTGAGCGTACCGTTAGAAGGATCCACAATCTTTAATGTGTAAGAAACACTTCCTTTATAATAAGGCTTTCCTTTACTGTCCGTTTTTTTAATGCCCTGCATACTTGTAATATTCCCCTGAATCAAATATTTAGCTCCCAACGTCGTCATAGCCTCACTTCTGGCGACAACATCTCCCATAGCAGAAGTTTCCTGACGCCGCCTGGCTTCGGCTTTCAATGCCTCATTAGAATCAACGTCAATCAACACGACACGATTCATTTCTTGAATACCTTCAATAATTTTATTACGCAAAGCTTCTGCTAAAATGTTGCTGATACTGCCAGGACGGGAAAAATAATCAATGTAAACGCTTTCTTTTCCATCTTCATTAGTTTGTGCATAACCTAACATCGAAATTAAGCAGATTGAGAACAATAGTAAAATCTTTTTCATGTTTGTTTTTTCTTTTATTATTAATGCAATGTTTGTTTTTTAAGTGTTAAGAATCATTATGTGTTTCTCCGGTTGCAAAGTTAAGCACACATCAAGGTCAATTGTATACACAATATTTACCACAACTATCCGTTAAACGCATAGTACTATCCAAATATCAACGAGAAAGGAAAATAGAAGAGGGAATATTGCAGTATGTACAATAAAATGAAGTATTATTCTCTCATTCAAAACCTTTGTATCATTCTATTTTCTTCAGTTCCCTCGAATAAGTATAAAATAGCATTTGTTATATCCGCTAAAATTGTTACATTTGTCGAATAAAAAATTGCTTCCCAACAACAATATACATGGAAACGGATTTAAAAAAGATAGTAGGACATCGGCTGCAAATGCTTCGCATGGAAAAGAATCTTACTCAAGAACAAATGGGAGAAAAGTTGAACCTGTCAACAAGTGCCTATTGTAAGATTGAGTATGGTGAAACCGACCTCACATTAACAAGGCTGAACAAAATAGCAGAAGTGCTAAATATGTCTGCATTGGAGCTATTTAATAAAATAGATGGAAATGTGTATGTCAATAATACGGGTACAATCGGGACAAATATCGGAGTCGCTAAAGATTGTAGCACTGTCCGTATCGAAGCTGCAGAGGATCTCCGTGAACTAATCAAGGCAAACAGCCGGTTTATCGAGATATTGTGCAAACGCATAGAACTTTTAGAGAATAAAGTGCTGATATAGTAACATACACATAGAATAATTCCATTAAGATAACCATAATAAAGATGCACAGATCACCGATTATCCATCGATTTTCTGTGCATCTATTAATTAAAAGATTACAGCCTGACTTCTTTATCAGATAGCCTAGATCCTGACTCCTATAAGAGGCTTACGCAAAAATATCACTCCGTAGAATATAACCGATTACGTCCCCTTTACGCACATTAGCACCTTGTTGTGCACATATCTCCACCACACGTCCGGTAAATCCGGTCAGAATCTTTTCATATTCCCCCCACGGAGTAGAAAGATAACAGAAGACTTCGTCATGCTGATATTTGCGTCCGATGAAGGGCGCAATAGATGGCCCCTCTACAGAAACCTCCCAAAGTACCTGCCCATTATCGGGAGCAATGACAGGATCTGCCTTGGCACGCTTCAACTTCTTGATATCTTCTTCCGAATAGCCGCTCTTGGCCATAGCCGCATCCTTGGCGCGTTGTAAATCATCCTCAAAACGTTTCTTGGCAACACCCGACTTATAATCACGATACTGGCGATCGTGCATGGCCAGTTCGAAAAGCTCTTCGTCATCTTCCCCATATTCCCAGCCATTCTCATCCATTTCCTTACGGTATTCATCCAAAGCATCCGGATAATTCAGCTGCGGATCAGTATCGACAAACTCATATCCTTTAGAATTCGCCAGTTCTACAATCTCCGGAGCAAGTTTACCCGGAAGACGCCCACTCTTACCCAAAATCATATCCCAGGTATGATTATCTATCATTGTCCAGCGTTCCTCCCCTTTTACCAACTGCATAAGATTCATCAATGCAACATTCTTCACGTACTGACTGAAAGGAGTCACCAAAGGAGGATAACCCAACTTAGGCCACACATATTCCACTTCGTCGAAAAGCATTACCAGCAAATCGTCAAGACTAAGTTCAGGTTCGTTCTTACTCTTTAATATCATATTGATACCGGAATGCACCCCCTTCAAGTCTGCCATCATAGACCCCATCATACCACCCGGCAAACCACATTTCAATAGAAGTGAAGACATATATTTGTTGGTAGGATCCATGAAGTAACCCAGAAAATCATCTATGAATTCCTGCGTCATCGCACGAGCCTTCATATATGCTTTCATATTAATATCCGGAACCTGAAAACCTAAATCTTTCAACATTGCCTGTACCGAGATCACGTCCGGATGCACTTTACCCCAAGACATGGGTTCCATAGCCACATCAATAATATCCGCACCATTCTCGCAAACCTCGAGGATGGATGCCATAGACAATCCCGGCCCACTATGACCATGATATTGTATCAATACATCCGGATGTTTCTCCTTGATAGTCCTAACCAATTCTCCCAACATACCCGGGCGACCAATACCTGCCATATCTTTCAAACAAATTTCAGGTGCACCAGCCTCAACCAGCTGATCGGCAATTCGAGCATAATATTCAACGGTATGCACCGGAGAATAGGTGATACAAAGAGTTGCCTGCGGAATCATACCTGCTTCCAAAGCATATTTAATGGAAGGAATGATATTTCTCGTTTCATTCAGCCCACAGAAAATACGTGTGATGTCCACTCCTTGCGCATGCTTGACTTTATACATCAGTTTACGCACATCTGCCGGAACCGGGTACATGCGCAACGCATTCAATCCGCGATCAAGCATATGCGTTTGAATACCCGCTTCTTTAAAAGGTGCGGTAAAAGCACGGACGGCCTTATTAGGATTTTCGCCGTATAACAGATTCACTTGCTCAAAAGCACCGCCGTTTGTTTCAACTCTGGCAAAACAACCCATCTCAATAATCAAAGGAGCAATACGGACAAGCTGATCAACCCGAGGTTGATATTTACCGGAAGATTGCCACATATCCCGATAAACAAGACTGAATTTAATTTCCTTTTTCATCATAGCCAATAATAAGTGATTTTTTCTTCGGTTAACTTCACATATACAAATATAAAGGTTTAAACTGACATATAGTCAAACAATCACCTTAAAAAACAGATTCAAAGAGATGTTTAATATCATAATGCAAGATAACCTCCTCTACATATATCCATTTACTATAAATAACAAATCAAATTGTTTTATGTTCGTACATATATTATTCCTTTAAGATCGTAAATATTTCATCAACTTTATTCATTGACATTTAATGGCTTTTGAAGCTATACCAGAAAGTTTAGTTTGTACAAATGCAAATCGCTTCTCAAAATCATCATTAGGTATAAACAAACCAAGATAACCATCAAGCATAATCCACTTGTCAAGGGCTTTATTATACTCAAAGTTACTATTACAATAATTAATATAAGATGCAATATTGACTGAATCATTAAAATAAAGATTTCATCATTTTTTTATTGTTATTACTCTGGTAAGTGAGAAACTAAAATCGTAAATTGTAAAGCGCAAATACACAGCAACATACAAGTACACATTTTCCTTTAAAAGGAACACCTCGTTGGTTTTAAAGGAACGATGCCTTGGTTTTAAACCAACGGGGCGTTCCTTTTAAACCAACAAAACACTTATTTTAAGTCTTATTTCACGAGCCCTTCGAAATACAATGAAACATATTCAAGAAAGCTTGCATTTCTTTCCATTACTTACCATGAAAGTGCCAAGCTTTATCCATTAGAAGCGCGTCGTGTCCGATAACAGTGAAAATCAGTGAAAGAAATTAAAAGAGAAACAAATACAACAGAATTATTTGGAAAAAATAAGTTGATAGCTTACATTTGTCATGTGATTTTTTTCATAGTATTAGATTTAAGGTTAACAAAGGTTGGAGCAAGGCGTTGCTCCTTTTTTTATGTCCATATGTGAGATTAGTTCATGTGAGTTAATTCAATAATTGGTACATTCCTCCTGCCAATACACGAATCACCCCTTTCATTTCCAGTTCGAACAGTAGGGCAGTCATCTTATTTACGGGAATATCTGCTTCTACCACAAGAGAATTGATTTGCAGATTTCCCAGTTTCTCCAAAATAGCGACTATTTTTTGCTCCTCTTCAGACAATTCGATAAAAAGACTACGTTGCACACTTACCTTTTCTGAAAGAGTCGTCTGCATATTCCAGCCCATAGCCTGCACAAAATCTTCAGCAGATAATAACAGGGATGCTTTATTATCCCTAATCAACCGATTGCATCCTTTTGAATATTCATCACTCGTGCGACCGGGGAAAGCGAAACAATCCCGATGATAACCTTCAGCAAGTTCGGCTGTAATCAATGAACCTCCCTTTTCTGCTGACTCAATGACAATGGTAGCATCACACATACCGGCAACAATTCGGTTTCGGCTGATAAAGTTATGACGATCGGGATTCGTTCCGGACAGAAATTCGGTCAGTAATCCCCCTTTTTCAAGCATGTCAACAGCTGTTTTCCGATGGACATGAGGATAAATACGATCCAGCCCATGAGCTAAAACACCTACTGTAGGTAATCCATTGGCCAAAGCTTCACGATGCGCATGAATATCGATTCCATAAGCAAGGCCGCTAACTACAAGCACATCAGGACAAAGAGCTTTCAGATCCCGCAGAAAAGAGGCGCAGATTTGTGTCCCATAATCAGTAGCATTACGGGTTCCTACCATATTCAGAATATGAAGGGAATTTAGATCGGTATTTCCTTTAAAGAAAAGAACAACAGGGGCATCTTCACATTCCCGCAAACGGGAAGGATAATCTTCATCATGAAAAGTCAGACAGGAAATTCGATTCTTCCGGATAAATTCATATTCCTGTTCGGCACGAAGCACAGCTTGCGGACAATCCAATGCCTCTACCACCCGTTGAGTTACTTCTGGAATACGTTCCGGTATTTCTTTGCGCAGACGGAAGACATCGACAGCATTGCCTATTCCATCTATCAAATGTTTTGCCCCTATGTGCCCGATACCGGGCACCATTGTCAGAGCAATACTATAAATTTGTTCTTCTTCAGATTTATTCATTTCAGATAAGGGGCAAACACGCTATCGAACAATTCGCTGTCACTTAAACGTCCGTTTACCACACATACCGTCTCAACAGTGGATTTCACTACTACTTTATTATCATTCTTACGGAAAATATCCTGGTAAAATACATATTTGATACCTTCCTTCTTCATATAGAGTTTAGAGACAAACTCATCTCCGCTTTTCAATGGAGTCTTGAATGCCATACTAATGCGTGCCACTACCGGATCGACTCCCTGCTCATGAAGTGCAGCAAAACTGACACCCACCGAAGTCAGGAACTCATGACGAGTATGCTCCAAATAGTGCTGATAATTGGCATTATTGACAATACCTTGAAGGTCGCATTCGTAATCACGAACCTTCATTTCCAATTCATAGATATAGTTCATTCAAATTGAGAATTAAAAGTTGAGAAATAACAGTTAGCCCCTTTTCTGCTCAATATCGAGCCCTTTGAACTTCTTCAATTCTTCGGTCGATACCAGTTTATACAGCTTGTCACTGGGACGTATCTTATCCGATTTCATGGAGAAATGCTGTCCCTTCTTCACTGTTTGCACAGATTCCAAGTCAACGCGGGCTTCTTCCAAAGTCATAAATAAAGCACCGGTAGTCGGCCCTGTAATGAGAAGTTTATCGCCTACACTTACTTCAGCAGCTTCTACCAGAAATTCGGAAACTCCGATATTAGAGAAATATTTGATACCTTTACCTACATAAATCTTACGTTCTGTAGCTGCAGAACCATAATTCCTGGTCCATTCGCCCAAACGCTGTCCCAAGTAATATCCATCCCAGAAGCCACGGTTGAATACGGTTTTCAGGCGTTCATCCCAAGCCGCAATCTTTTCATCGGTGAATGTTCCATCCAAATAAGCCTTGATCGCTTCTTTGTAACATTCAACCACCGTACGTACATATTCGGGGCCACGGGCACGGCCTTCAATCTTGAATACACGTACACCGGCATCCAACATTTTATTCATAAAATGGATGGTCTTCAAGTCTTTCGGCGACATGATATATTCGTTATCAATATCCAATTCCACATCCGTTTCCTTATCACGAACCGTGTAAGAACGACGACATACCTGCATACAAGCACCACGATTGGCCGAGTGATTCATTTCATGCAAGGAGAGATAGCATTTACCCGATACTGCCATACAAAGCGCACCATGGCAGAACATCTCGATACGAAGTTGTTCGCCGCTCGGACCACAGATACGTTCTTCCTGTATCTGACGATAAATCTCGGCCACCTGTTCCAGGTTCAACTCACGAGCCAATACTACCACATCTGCAAATTGCGCATAGAATTTCAAAGCCTCCGCATTGGAGATATTCAACTGGGTGGAAAGATGCACCTCCTGCCCTATCTGACGGGCATAATTCATCACTGCCACATCAGCTGCAATCACTGCAGAAATTCCCGCTTCCTTGGCTGCATCGACAATGGTATGCATCAAAGGAATATCTTTATCATAGATAATCGTGTTGACCGTCAGGTAACTCTTCATCCCGTGTTCATCACACGTACGGGCTATTTCCCGCAAATCATCAATCGTGAATGTATTAGCCGAACGGGCACGCATATTTAGGTTTTCTATACCGAAATAGATAGAATCGGCACCTGCCTGAATGGCCGCAGCAAGAGATTCGCGCGAACCCACAGGAGCCATTATTTCAAAATCTTTCAAACTAAGACTCATAGAATATATACTTATTTGTATCAGTTAAGCAAATGAATGCGTACAAAGGTAGGCTTTTTTCCGTATTTTTGCAGCGAAAACAAGAAGTTACTTCAATCATAAACAGTAAATAGCAGATTCATATATGAAGATAGGCCAAATAGATCTGGGTAAATATCCCATCTTACTTGCTCCGATGGAGGACGTAACCGATCCGGCTTTCCGCCTGATGTGCAAGAAATTCGGAGCAGACATGGTATACACCGAGTTTGTGTCGAGTGACGCACTGATACGTGCTGTCAGCAAGACTGCACAAAAACTAAGTATCAGTGACGCAGAACGTCCTGTCGCCATCCAGATATACGGGAAAGATACAGAGACAATGGTGGAAGCCGCCAAGATTGTAGAGCAGGCACAACCTGACATTCTGGATATTAACTTCGGATGCCCGGTGAAAAGAGTAGCCGGAAAAGGTGCTGGAGCAGGTATGCTACAAAATATCCCCAAAATGCTGGAGATCACCCGTGCTGTAGTAGATGCGGTGAAAATACCTGTAACAGTGAAGACTCGTTTGGGATGGGATGCAAACAATAAAGTGATTGTGGAATTAGCGGAACAGTTGCAAGATTGTGGCATTGCTGCATTGACAATACATGGCCGCACCCGCGCACAAATGTATACCGGAGAGGCGGATTGGACACTGATAGGCGAAGTGAAGAATAATCCGAGAATGCATATTCCCATTATCGGCAATGGAGACGTGACCAGTCCTCAACGCTGTAAGGAGTGTTTCGACCGTTATGGAGTAGATGCTGTAATGATCGGTCGCGCCAGTTTCGGTCGTCCATGGATATTCAAGGAAATAAAACACTATTTAGAGACAGGTGAAGAATTGCCGCCACTTAGTTTTGAATGGTGTATGGAAGTGCTCCGACAGGAAGTGGTAGACAGCGTTAATCTGCTCGATGAGCGTAGAGGAATTTTGCATGTACGCCGTCATCTGGCCGCAAGCCCACTATTTAAGGGAATCCCTAACTTCCGCAACACACGTATTGCTATGTTACGGGCGGAAACAAAAGAAGAGCTTTTCCGAATATTTGAAGAAATCATCTTCCAACGCAAAGAAAATTCGGAAATTTAAATCAACACCTATATATCTATTCTTCAGGAGCTTGTATTTGTTCCTGAAGAATAACATGATCTAATTAAAATATGTCGAGATCTTTCAGTTTCTATTTAAACATCGGCTGTGCAAACCACTTTTTAAACATCCAGGTTACGACCACATACAACAGGAATGCGGAGAAGAAACCGACAATGGCATCAATCACATAATGCGCCTGGATATATACAGTAGCCCCACAAAGCAACATATAGAAAGGTATAAGACAAGCAAACAACTTCTTGCTGCCACGCCAAGCCATAATCATCAGAATAGTAGAAATACCGACATGCGAACTGGGGAATGCCGCCGTAGGACGTTCACCCACTTGCTGCGAGCCTTCCACCAAATTATAAAAGAATCCGTGCTGATAGCCCGGTCCGGGAAGTAACTCCTGATTATGATTGAAATAATCACCGATGGCAGGAAAAACACCTTTAGATACGTTATCAATACCAATGGCAGGAAAATAGAATTGAGGGCCTGCAACAGGAACAAATATATAAATCAGATAGTAAATAAAGAAAGAAGTGACAAGTACAAAAGACATCTTTTCGAACCACTCAAACTTATAAATAAAATAGAATAGAGCCACAATCAGCATCATCGGATAATAAAAGAAATATCCCATATTGAATGCCTCGCTGACTATAAGATGTGGAAATGTATGACAGAACCAGATTGCAGGCTGACCATTGAAAATAAACTGTTCGGCAGTTGCAAATACATGATCTAAGTTCGGAAAGAAACGATTGAACTCGAAAGTATCCGGATACCAGTAAGACAACAAACTCATCTGAATGACGATACGCACAAACGCCGAAAATTTACAGGGAGCAAGACGATAAAGATACATCAATAAAAAAGTCATAGCCGCGATCATCGCCCTATCCAGCAACATGTGCCATGGATGATCCATCCGCTGAAACAGGAACAGAATCAATATGGAAGTCAACAGATTATAAATCAATGTAATCTTTTCCACAGCAAACAACCCTTTGCGGGCTTCTATGCGCTTAAATAAGTCTAAAGCCATCCTTCATTTTTATACCAGGCAATGGTTTCCCGAACTCCCTTTTCCAAATCATATTCGGGCACATACCCCAACTCATTCATTACCGGGGTTATATCGCATTGCCAGTTGCGTTGTTTCATTATCTTATATTTATCCGAATTCAAGGTACTGCTCCTCCCGGAACGTGTAGCAATGAATTCAGCGAACAAAGATATAACTTTTAGCACAATTAATGGACATTTCAAGTGAAGAACAAACGGATTACCCAATTCTTTTTGTATCAGATCCGAGAAGGCACGACTTTTATAAACTTTCCCGTCTGTCAGGAAATACGCCTTACGGACTACTTTTTTCTCTATTCCCAGGAAAATAGCCTGCACAATGTCTTTCACATACACAAAAGTCAAGTCCTGACGACGGAAACCTACCGAGAAATCAACGTGTTTCTGAATGGACTTTGCCATCAGATAGTAATCAGCTTCACGAGGTCCATAGACTCCCGTAGGACGATAAATGACATAAGGGAAACCAGGCATACTCTGAATATACAACTCCGCTTTCAGTTTGCTCAATCCATAAGCAGTATTGGGCACCGGAGAGTCGTCCGCTTTTATCGGAGTATAGTCCTTCTCACGTGCAGGTCCGAACACACTCAATGTACTTATATAGATAAACTGTTTCGGAACCATATTCAGTTCCTTCAATGTATCGATAAAATATTTGGTCTGAAGATAATTCACATAGTCAAAAGAGTGCTTGTCGGGACACTTTGTAACACCAGCACAATGAATGATATAATCAAATTTGTTGTAAGTGCCCTTATGCCCGGAGAGTTGGGCACGAAGTTCATTAGGATGCGCAAAATCCAGTTCCAGAAAGTGAATTTTCCGGTTTTTCAAATACCGCTTGCTACTCGTGGAACGAATCCCGGCCCACACACCAAACTTTCGTTTCAACGCTTCCTCCACGATGAAACTGCCGATAAAACCACTTGCGCCTGTAATTAAAATACTCTCCATTATTACTTTTCAAGTCCTACATGAATATTAATTGAAAAAATATGATGCCACAAAGATACGATAAATATAAAATAAAAGCCATTTTGCTTTTCTCAATTATTATTTGTTTATTTGCAAAGCGATTTATTTACTATTCAACACTTTTAAAGCACGTGGAAGATAAGGCCGATTTTGATTTTCTTTTTAAAGAGTACTATCCTCAACTTTATTATTATGCATTTCACCTGATTAATAATATGGAGGCTAGCAAGGATATCGTAAGCGACGCCTTCGAATTTATTTGGGCTAATTATGCAAAAATAGATAAAGCCACGGCTAAATCTTATCTATATGTTTACGTTCGCAACAAAAGCATTGACTTCCTGCGACATCAGAATACACATGAACAGTATGTACAAATCTATTCCGAACTGACCAAAAGTTATGTTGAAACGGAATATCAGGAGCAGGACGAAAGAATGATACATATCAGTAAGGCGATGGAAAAACTGACTCCGCATACCAGACATATTTTAGAAGAATGCTATATTCAACGCAAGAAATATCAGGAAGTGGCAGAAGAATTAAATATCAGTGTCAGTGCAGTCAGGAAGCATATTGTGAAAGCATTACAGGTGATACGTGAAGAATGTGCAAAAAAATCATAAATCAGGTATCTTTCTTTTATGATTAAACGTAATATAAATAAGTATGATACAGTCAAACAGTGATGAATAAAGATATTGACAATATAAATAATACAGATGAATCTGTAGAGAAGGCACTCGATATCATGGAGAGTTCCTCAGATATAAACGACGAACAGCTGCAGGGGATGCTTAAAGATAAAGAAGTCCTGCAAGCTTGTCGCGACATTATGGATAGTAGTCTTTTTCTGCAACAAAAAGGAGGAATAGAACTTCCCAGTGTAGAAATGGAATTGGAACGATTTAAGAAAAAACAACATTCAGCACGAATGCGTTCCAACCTCTGGAAAATAACTATCGGAATAGCCGCCATGATTGCCATTCTATTCGGGACTTACTATTTAATCAATAGCCTGACAACCCCTGCACTCGAACCAATCACTATATTCACTGCTGATACTACTCCCCAACATATTGTTTTGCAAAAAGATGACGGAGAAAAAATTGTGTTAGACGAACCGCAGTCAAACAATCAAGTCCTACCTAAAACCGCCATCGCAAAGTCTGAAAAGAAAGAGCTGGATTATAGGCAAGTCATCTCAACAACTACACAGACACACGTACTTACCGTACCGCGGGGTGAAAGCTTCAAAGTGGTATTATGTGACGGCACAGAAGTCTGGCTGAATGCCAATAGTAATTTTGTTTACCCTACAACCTTTATTGGCAACGAGCGTATCGTTACTTTAGAAGGCGAGGCTTATTTCAAAGTGGCCAAAGACACCGAGCGTCCCTTTATTGTAAAAACCAAGACAGTCCAAACCCGCGTCCTCGGCACGGAATTCAATATACGTAGCTATACTCCCGAAGATACTCATGTAGTACTTATTAATGGAAAAGTAGAAGTAAGTAACACAAAAGGAGGATCATATACCCGACTATATCCGGGAGAAGACGCACACCTGCAATCTGATGGAAATTTCGTTCTAACAGAAGTAGACTTAGACTCTTACGTCTATTGGAAAGACGGTTTTTTCTATTTTGACAATATTACATTGAAAGATATTATGCAGAACCTAGGACGCTGGTACAATGTAAACATAGAATTCAGGAACAAAGAAGCAATGACATATAAAATGCACTTCATATCCGATCGTACTAAAGATTTAGAGCATACAATCTCATTGCTTAACAGAATGAAAAAAGTCACTGTCACCTTGCAAGGCAATACGCTTACCATAGACTAGGTTTTTATTGCATAAGTATAACAAATCTATGCAATAAACAACAAAATATCACTTTTATCAAAAAATAAATCGCAAAAGGGGTATCCATTTTCTTTTCTCATACGCACTAGTTATATAAACATATCCAAATAGTGTTATTAAAAACAAACGTATGAGAAATTATTGGAACCTATTTATTGTGTGTTTTCTATGCGTATTGTGCTTCCAGCCTTACCAAGTTAATGCTCAAACGCAATCACAAAAGAAAATCACGATTGAGATTAGCAACGAACGACTGCCGTCCGTACTTAAACGCCTGGAAAAAATCTCCGGCTACAAAATCCTATTTACATATGACGATGTCAAAAAATTCACCGTTTCCGGCTCTGTCAAAGATAAGAGTATAGAGCAGACTCTTGACATTATCTTAGCCAATAAACCACTGGAATACCATATTGAAGATCAATTTATCACAATTACTACCAAAGGTCCTTCCAAACAAGCGAAAGTATTCAATGTAAAAGGAGTGGTAATTTCCGGTGATGACGGACAGCCGCTCATCGGTGCAACCGTTGTCATCAAGGGGAGCAAGTCCGGTGTATTAACAGACATAGACGGAAAGTTTTCGATAGAAAATGTATCCAATAAATCCCTGTTGCAATTTTCTTATATAGGAATGAAGCCACAAGATCTGACTCCTACCCCAACTATGAATGTTACATTAATGCCTGATGTACAAACTTTATCAGAAGTGGTAGTAACAGGTATGCAGAAAATGGACAAACGCCTGTTTACAGGAGCAACTAAACAATTGTCCGCAG
The DNA here is from genome assembly GCF_009193295.2 of Bacteroides luhongzhouii. NCBI lineage: Bacteria > Pseudomonadati > Bacteroidota > Bacteroidia > Bacteroidales > Bacteroidaceae > Bacteroides > Bacteroides luhongzhouii. The sequence continues at coordinate 1,058,301 of NZ_CP059973.1, forward strand.
ATGAAGTGAAACTAGATGGTTTGCCTGATATCAGCCGGGGACTTGAAGGACGTGCCGCAGGTGTATCTGTACAAAATGTTTCTGGCACGTTTGGTACTGCCCCGAAAATCCGGGTCCGCGGTGCCACGTCTATTTTCGGTAGTTCAAAACCATTATGGGTGGTAGATGGAGTCATCATGGAGGATGCTATTGACGTAGGCCCGGATGACTTATCTTCAGGAGATGCAGAGACGCTAATCAGTTCAGCCATTGCCGGGTTGAATTCAGATGATATCGAGAGCTTTCAAATATTGAAAGACGGATCAGCAACCTCTATCTATGGCGCGCGAGCTATGGCAGGGGTTATTGTAGTAACAACCAAGAAAGGAAAAGCCGGCGTTAGCAAAATGAGCTATACCGGTGAATTTACAACCCGTATGATTCCCAGTTATAAAGAATTCAACATTATGAACTCGCAGGAACAAATGGGAATCTACAAAGAGATGGAGCAGAAAGGATGGCTTAATAACAGCGATACTTATCGTGCCAAAGATAGTGGTGTATATGGACGTATGTATCAATTAATCAATCAATATAACCCGGTTACAGGACAGTTCGGACTTGCCAACACGCCGGAAGCACGTAATGCTTACCTGCGCGAAGCGGAAATGAGAAATACCGACTGGTTCAATACTTTATTTTCCAACAACATTACACAAAACCATTCGGTCAGTATCACTTCCGGAACAGAAAAGTCTTCATTCTATGCTTCATTAAGTGCGATGTCAGATCCGGGATGGTATAAACAAAGCGAAGTAAAACGTTATACAGCTAATTTAAATACAACATATAATATATATAAGAATTTATCTATAAACCTGATTTCCAGTGCTTCCTACCGTAAACAGAAAGCCCCCGGAACACTGAGTTCAGAGGTCAATGCAGCAAGTGGAGAAGTTACCCGTCAGTTTGACATCAATCCATATTCGTATGCACTAAATACATCACGCGCACTGGATCCAACAGTTGACTATACAGCCAACTATGCACCGTTCAATATCCTCCATGAATTGGATAACAATTATATGGACTTGAATGTAGCTGATGTTAAATTTCAAGGAGAAATAAAATGGAAAGCCCTTCCGGAATTAGAGCTAAGCGCATTAGGAGCAGTCAGATATCAGGCTTCTTCACAAGAACACAATATCAAAGATCACTCGAATCAAGCAACCGCTTATCGCACAGGAATGGACGACGCTACCATTCGTGACGAAAACAACTTATTGTATACCAATCCGGATAATCCGTATGCTTTGCCTATCAGTATACTACCGGAAGGAGGTATTTACCAGCGTAAGGACTATCGTATGTTGGGGGTAGACTTCCGTGCCACAGCGTCCTGGAATCATTTATTTGCAGAAAAGCATATAACCAATCTTTTCGCCGGTATGGAAGTAAATGATTTGAAACGTATGCAAAATTATTTTCAAGGATGGGGAATGCAATATACAATGGGTGAAATACCATCGTATGTATATGAATTCTTCAAGAAGGGCATTGAATCTGGTGAAAGCTATTATGGATTAAACCATACAACAACAAGAAGTGTAGCAGGCTTTGCCAACGCAACTTATTCTTATGATGGACGTTATACAGTAAACGGAACATTCCGCTATGAAGGTACCAACCGCATGGGAAAAAGCCGTTCTTCCCGCTGGCTTCCTACATGGAATATGTCAGGAGCATGGAATGTACATGAAGAAAGCTTCTTCAAGACATTCAGCTCTGTACTGTCACATTTAACATTCAAAGCATCCTACTCTTTAACAGCCGACAGAGGACCGGAATATGTGACCAACTCCCATGCCATAATCACTAGTTATTCACCATTTCGTCCTTTCACCAGCGGACAGGAAACAGGACTTTATGTATCTGATCCTGAAAACAGTGAATTAACCTACGAGAAAAAGCATGAGTTGAACATCGGTGCCGACATGGGATTCTTAGACAACCGGATCAATTTCTCGATCGACTGGTATAAACGCAACAACTATGACCTGATTGGTATTACCCCGACACAAGGAGTAGGCGGTTCTATCTACAAATATGCCAATATAGCTTCCATGAAATCACATGGTATCGAATTCACCATCTCAAGTAAGAATATCCAGTCGAAAGACTTTTCATGGCATACAGACTTCACCTTTTCCAAAGCAAAAAATGAAGTTACGGAACTGAATGCCCGTTCTAGCGTAATGGATTTAGTTTCAGGTTATGGTTTTGCCCGTCAGGGTTACCCGGTACGTGGTTTGTTTTCCATTCCATTTGTCGGCCTAAATTCAAATGGTATCCCGATGTATAATATCAATGGAAAAATAACCAGTACCGATATTGATTTTCAAACACGTGACAACATAGACTACCTAAAATATGAAGGTCCTACTGATCCTACCATAACAGGTAGTTTTGGTAATATTTTCACTTATAAAGCATTCAAACTGAATGTATTCATCACCTATTCATTTGGTAATGTAGTACGTTTGAATCCATGTTTCAGCTATCAATATAGTGACTTATCTTCTATGCCACGCGAATTCAAGAATCGCTGGACAGTGCCGGGTGATGAGAAACGCACGAATATCCCCGCTATTATCTCGAAACGCCAATATGAAGATAATAAAGATTTAATGTATGCATATAATGCCTACAATTATTCTACAGAACGAATTGCCAAGGGAGATTTTATCCGTATGAAGGAGATTTCCTTGTCTTATGATTTCCCCCAATCATGGATTGCACCAGCAAAGATATCTAATTTATCTTTGAAACTTCAGGCTACCAATTTATTCCTGATTTATGCAGATAAAAAACTCAATGGACAGGACCCGGAATTCTTCAATACCGGTGGAGTAGCCTCCCCTGTACCCCGTCAGTTTACATTGACTCTTAGATTAGGATTTTAACCATTCAGATAATTATAAAAATGATGAAATACAGAAACGTCTTATATACAATATTCATTTCAGCTCTATGTCTGGAAACAACTTCCTGTAGTGATTTTTTAGATGAAATGCCGGATAACCGAACTGAATTGACTACTGAAGAAAGTATTACTAAAGTTCTGGTATCTGCATATCCTATGACTACCAACTGCCACATAGGAGAATTTTACAGTGACAATATCGATGAAAATAGCAGAGCATACAGCTATCTTTTCCGATTAAACGAACATTTGTACCGTTGGCAACAAACGACTGAAGAAAATCAGGACTCTCCCCATGCTCTATGGAATGACTGTTATAACTCGATTGCATCAGCCAACCAAGCCTTGGCGGCCATTGAGCAGATGGGAAATCCTCAATCATTATCAGCCCAAAAAGGCGAAGCTTTGGTATGCCGTGCATACAATCATTTTGTATTAGCTACCACATTCTGCAAAGCGTATGGCACAAATGGGGACAAAGACTTGGGTATACCTTACATAAAAGAACCGGAAACATCTGTAAATCCACAATACTCACGCGGAACAGTTGCTGAAGTATACCAAAATATAGCAGCTGATTTAGAAGAAGGACTGCCTTTAATTGATGACAATATTTACTCACGGGTAAAATATCATTTTAATAAAAAGGCCGCTTATGCATTTGCAGCCCGATTTTATCTATATTATACACAGCCGGATTTCTCCAACTGTCAGAAAGTTATCGATTATGCCAATATAGTACTCGGCAATAATGCGTCCCAATATTTACGTGACTGGGCTGCATTAGGAGCTTTATCTCCCAACAAGAATATACAGCCGAACGCTTATGTAGATGCAGATAACCGTGCCAATCTAATGGTAATATCAGCAGCTTCATATTGGCCATTGGTTTCCGATCCGGGTTATGCCAACTGCGAAAGGTATTGCATGAACAATATCACTGCTTCGGAAAGTTGTAAATCCGAAGGTCCATGGGGAGATCAGTCAAGTTATCATCAGATCCCATTTTCACCCGGTGGCTCTATAAAGAACGGATTCCGCCGCTTAGTAATCTATCAGCAATTCACGTCGGGCAACAGTTGGGTCGGCTATATGCTGTATCCTGCTTTTACCACCGATGAAGCATTGCTTTGCCGGGCTGAAGCCTACACGTTACTAAAACGTTATGACGAAGCTGCCGCCGATATAGATGCCTGGCAGAAAGCCTTTACAAAAAACACCCAAACTTTGACCAAGGAGACAATCAATGATTTTTATGCCCGACTAAAATATTACACACCGGAGGCTCCGACAGTAAAAAAGGAATTGCATCCGGATTTTGTAGTAGAAAAAGGAATGCAGGAGAATCTGATACATTGTATTCTACATGCAAGACGCCTGCTAACCTTAGAAGAGGGTCTTAGATGGCAAGATATAAAACGTTATGGCATTGTAATCTACCGCCGCTATTATGAAGGTTATACTTTGGTGAATATCACCGACAAGATGGACACGAATGACCCTAGACGTGCAATTCAGCTACCGGCCAGTGTCATTACGGCAGGTATGCAACCAAATCCAAGAAATGACTAAATAACTTTAGGAGGAAAAAAATATGAAGAAATACATCATATATAGTTTAATCATAACATTGACTTGTGGACTGGGTGCTTGCAACAATGACGAAGACGTAGACAAAGCAAACAGCATTTTCTCCACAGAAGAAGTAGATCGCAACCCATTCGACAAGTGGATATTAGGCAATTATACCCATCCATACAACATTGCATTAAAATATCGCATGGAAGATAACGAGAGCGATATGACACACGTATTAGCGCCTGCCGAATACAAAAAGTCTGTGGTACTGGCTAAAATTATCAAACATGTGTGGCTGGAAGCATACGATGAAGCAACAGGCAATCCGAACTTCTTACGCCAATATATTCCTAAGACAATCCACTTTATCGGTTCTCCTGCCTATGAGGACAATGGAACTATGGTATTAGGAACAGCTGAAGGCGGCATGAAAATTACATTATACAATGTAAATGACATCAATCCCGACAAAATAGATATTAACCTGTTAAACGACTACTATTTCCAGACAATGCACCATGAGTTCGCACATATTCTGCATCAAACCAAAAACTACGATCCGGCATTTGACCGTATTACAGAAAATGCCTATATCGGTAGCGACTGGTATATGGTGGGGGCCGACCGCAACGCATGGCAACAAGGATTTGTCACTCCTTACGCAATGAGTGAATCACGTGAAGATTTTGTGGAAAACATCGCAGTGTATGTCACGAATACCAAAGACTACTGGAATAACATGCTGCAGAATGCCGGTGAAAACGGCCGTGCACTCATAAAGCAGAAATTCGAAATAGTTTATAGTTATATGGAACAAACCTGGGGAATCAATCTGGACGAATTACGCGAGATTGTTCTACGACGCCAGGATGACATAGCAAACGGCTATGTAGACTTAAGTATTATTGAATAAAATATGAAAATTATGAAGAAATATCTATCCATATACACACTTCTGGCATTGGCCTGCATTGTTTTGCAATCTTGTCTTTTCTCCGAAGAAGAAATATTCGACGAATCATCTGCCAATAGAGCCACAGCCGATGTAATCAAATGCCAGGAGATTCTTAAAGATGTGCCGAACGGCTGGAAACTGGAATATTACATAGGAAGCAACTACTCTGCAGGTGCAATCACTTTACTAATGAAATTTGACGGGAAGCAAGTAGAAATGGCTTCGGAAACAGGTGCAGAAAGCTACAAACCGGGAACTATAATAACCTCCCTGTATCAAGTAAAATCGGAACAAAGCACAATGCTCACTTTCGATTCATACAATCCACTGATCCATATGTTTTCAGGTCCTTTAGGCCTGAACATGAACCTGGGAGGAGATTACGAGTTTATTATAATGAGCGCAACTCCTGACAAGGTGATTCTGCAAGGAAAAAAATACAAAAACATAATGGAGATGACGCCTATGCCCAAAGATATACCATGGCGTATTCAAATTGAAGATATCATTAACATTGAGAAAGATGCTTTTCTGAATACATACCATATGGAGAAAGGCGGACAAGTACTGAATTACTTTATACGTGACAATGGCACAATGGCTACATTCTCCGCTTACAGCACCGATTATAGTATCACAAGGAGTTTACCCTATATCTATACCGAAAAAGGATTAAAGTTACAATCCCCGTACAATGTCAACGGACTTGAAATCCAGAACTTCAAATGGGATAGAAAGTCCAGACTATTTGTTTGTACCGACGCAGGAGCCACCGACATCGTACTTAAAGAATATTATCCCGAAAACTATCTGCAATATGAAGACTATATCGGTACCTACACCGCAACGATTGACGATTATGACGAAGGTCCAACTTCGCAATCTGTAACCATCTCTCCTAAAGTCAGAGGAGAAAGTTATACACTGAAAAGTATTGGCGGATTCAACTTCACCCTCCAGTATGACAAAGCCAGCGGAAAACTAGTCTTAGATTCACAAAGTATAAGTTCGACTTCTTCATCATCTTATTACTTTGCGTGTGCAGCAGGTGTGGAAGGTTATGCTCACACAGAATTAAGTCTGCCATCACGCCTACGCAACGGATTGGTAAATGTGACGGCAAACAGCACCCCTTTCACTTTTTACTTTGCGGATAAAGCAAGTCAGGAAAATACCTCATTGATAATCTGGGCTTATTCATCTGATGAATATTCAACCTCCGGACTAATGGGTTACTGGAGCTGGTATAACTCAATCTTAATGGTAAAAGAAAACGAAGGTAATTAATACGATTATGAGAAAGCTTTTTAATATATTCTTATTTGTACTTTGCACCATAGCAATAGCGGGATGCAACGATACGGAAAGCAGCGAATCCAAGTTAGAAATCAAAGCTGTAAATACTAATTTCCAAGCTACCGGCGGAAAAGGATACATACAACTTCAGTCAACAGGAAATATAACAGCAGATGTTGACGTCGATTGGTGTGTGCTGAAAGAAGTAAATCCTAATGAAGTAGTATTCGAAGTAAAAGAAAATACCGGGTACTCTGGTAGAAATGCTTTATTGACAATCAGTAACGGAGTAGAGACAGAAGCGTTCAACATCAATCAATCCGGAGCAGTTTTCATCTTCGGCAAAGACGAATGGATGCTCCGTACCGACAATAAAGCGGCTACTCTGCCAATAAAACTGCAAAGTTCTTTCGATTATACAATAGACATACCCGCAGAAGCTCAAGAATGGTTGTCATTTGAACAGAATGCGAAGGGAATAGATTTCAAGGTAAAAGAAAATATCTCCGGAAAAATGAGAGGAGCTATTGTCAATGTGACAGCAAAAGACAGATCGGCTTCTTATCAGGTAATACAATATGATGTTGACGAGCTTACCGGAACATGGCAAGGCATGTTTTCAGACGGGCAAATGAATTACGGTTTGAAAGATATCACCATTGAAAAACAGGAAGACGGAACATACCTGCTTTCAAACATGCTAACCGGATTGCCTTACAAACTGAAAGCAAAAGCCGTAGACAACTGCCTGGCATTTAAAGCCGGACAAAACCTAGGAGTCTTCGAGGACAATTTATATCTCTCATTCGAAATTCTTAGCTCTGACCTATATTATGTAAAAGATCCTTCCGTAACAATCTCATTAGGCCCCGTAATGTTAACAGACGGAACATTCGTTTTCGCTTTTTCCGGAATAAAAGAGAGTGATCCTTTCGGTTTTGTTTTCCGGGTATATGAAGATGCAGAACTACAGAAGGTTATAGACAATCTGTCCATTTTTATTAACTGTATTCTATTTAAAGAAGACATAATCCAATAACATATGAAAAAGATACTATTAACTAGCTTTATTGCGGCATTAGGATTACTTACTGCGAGCTGTAAAGATGACAATAGCACAGCAGGCGGAGGAGGAGAAATACTCCCGGACCAACAGGTAAGCTGTGAGATATTTATGCCGACCAACGGAGAAACCGTTATAATGTCAGACAAACTGATTATCAGAGGAGAAGGAACGACTAATTATGGTAAAATCATCTCTGCTGAACTTAAAGTGGGCGAAGAAGTTATTACCGACATAAGTTCGGTTCCATTCTATTATGAATACACTTTCCCCAAGGAAGCCGAACCAGGAGAATTGAAAATTGAATTAGCAGTCAAAGGAGATCATGAAGGCAGTGCTTTGGCAACTATTACTGTCACAACAGAACTCGGTAACAGACCTGCACCGCCTCAAATCGGAGAAGATCTCACAGATACACGCGATGGAAATGTATACAAAACAGTGCAACTTGCAGAACAAACCTGGATGGCAGAAAATCTGCGTTATTTGCCTGAACAGAATTTTGATATATCGTCAACAGATCCCAAATATTATGTTATGTTCGACAGTGATATCAAAACAGAATTGGGAAAAGCTTATTTGAAAGCTTATGGAGCCTACTATAACTTACCTGCAGCACTTCAAGGCGAAACAGCGTTAGGAGAAGATGAAACACGGAATATAAAAGGTGTTTGTCCTGACGGATGGCATATTCCTTCACAAAAAGAATGGCAGACATTATCTAAATATGTTTTAGACTCCGGCATGGCCGCTATCATGAATGATGGTCAGGTAGACGAAACAGCAATAGCAAAAGCTTTAGCTTCAACAACAATGTGGATGCTGCCGGAATATACAGAAATAGAACCTCAACCAACTTGGGTTGGCGTAGAAATGGAAAAGAATAATGCAACCTTATTCAACGGTTTACCCATCGGATTCCGTGCATGTGCAGGTGACGAAGACTGGATGCATACCTGCTACAGTGCCGGTTGGTGGAGCTCGACAGCCGGAGTACAAATGGGACCTGAATTCGGTATCACCGTACGTTTATGGTCAGACCTCCACACATTTGTAACCAATGCAGAATTCAATCCCGGAGTAGGTCTTCCTGTCCGTTGCATCAAAGACTAACTATTATATTATTACTCACTAAATATAAATACATTTATGAAAAAATTTGGATTCTTTTTATTTGCAGTCTTAGGACTAATTGCTTGTGGCGATGACAACAATGACCCTACTCCCGAGCAACATGTAACATGCTCCATATCTGCACCTGCTGAAGGAGCTACGGTAAACATTGCAGAAAAAATGACAATCAAAGGAGAAGCTACGATTGACTTTGGTGAAATCTCAAACGTCACATTAAAAGTAGGAGGCAAAGCTATATCAGAAGTTACCGCAGTGCCTTTTAGCTATGACTATACGTTTGAAGCTAACCAAGCCGAAGGAGCATTGAAAATTGAATTAACCGTCAAAGGTGATCAGGGAACAATGGCTACAAGCGAAGTTAACATCACTCTGACAAAGCCGGAACCAACTCCTGAACCAGGCGAAGGAGAAATGGTTGATTCACGTGACAACCATGTATACAAAACCGTAGAAATCGGTGAGCAGACATGGATGGCTGAAAATCTGGCTTATTTACCTAAAGTGAATAAACCTACCGCTGCCGCTACTTGCGAAGGGGAACCTCTCTATTTCGTTTATGACTACGATGGTGAAGATGTAAATGCCGCAAAAAATACTGAAATATACAAGACATATGGAGTTCTATATAACTGGTATGCTGCAATGAATAAAGAAAATGAAGAAGGAAAGGATGCAGATGCTGTACCAAGTGGAGTGCAAGGAATCTGTCCAACCGGATGGCACCTACCTAGTAAAGCAGAGTGGAAAATATTAGAAAATTTTGTAGCTGAACAATTAGATCCTGTTGAAGGAGATGTATGGGAAGATGACTTTGGAGACAAACACTCTGATCCAAATTGCAAGAATGTTTGGTCGGCATTAGCCGGTCTTGAAGGATGGAGTCCTTCCGGAAACTCCGACATGAACCCAGACTTGGCAAATGGACCTCGTAATACTTACGGACTTACAATTATTCCTTCCGGACAATGCTATCAAACAGGAAGCTTTGGCTGGTCAGAAAGTGGTGTCGATTTCTGGACCACAGATATGCAAACCCAAGGGGCAGGAAATATTACTTTTAGTAATAATAGTTACGGAATAACTTATTCTAAATATGGAATAACCCCCAAACGTGGTTTTCCTATACGTTGTATAAAAGACTAATTTATAATATAAATCTCTCTTAAGTAAAAGGAGGTGTGTTGGGATAACACGCCTCCTTTTCTGTTTATAAATAATTAAGCAACATTTCTCTATCAATCTAATCTTCGCAAAAAAGCAAATTAAAAAATAAACAGACCTTGACAACAAACTAACCAAAAATTTGTTTACTTTGTATCCCATCAATGATTGAACTACTAATAAATTCCATATAATATGGCAAAAAAGAAAGAAAAGAAAGAGAAAAAGGCCGGCAAAAGAATGAGTAAGAAAGAGCTGGCAGCATTATTAATAGACTTTTTCCATGCCAAATCCAGCGAGACCTTGAGTATGAAATATATATTTTCAGAACTGCGTCTCACCACCCATCCGCAGAAAATGCTATGCGTCGATATATTACATGACCTTTTAGCTGACGATTATATTTCCGAAATAGAAAAAGGAAAATTCCGTCTCAACAATCATGGAACGGAGATGACAGGCACTTTCCAACGGAAAAGCAATGGTAAGAATTCATTTATTCCTGAAGGAGGAGGCGAACCGATATTTGTGGCCGAACGCAATTCGGCACATGCCATGAACAATGACAAAGTAAAAATTGCTTTTTATGCCAAACGGAAGAACAGAGAAGCAGAAGGAGAAGTAATAGAAATACTGGAACGTGCAAACGATACTTTCGTCGGCACACTGGAAGTAGCCAAGTCATACGCATTCCTGGTGACAGAGAACCGTACACTTGCCAATGATATTTTCATTCCGAAAGATAAGCTGAAAGGCGGTAAAACCGGAGATAAAGCCATTGTGAAAGTAACCGAATGGCCGGACAAGGCTAAGAATCCTATCGGACAAGTAATAGATATATTAGGTCAGGCTGGTGACAATACCACAGAGATGCACGCTATTCTTGCGGAATTCGGTCTGCCGTATGTATATCCGAAAGCAGTAGAAACAGCAGCAGACAAGATTCCTGCCGAGATTTCAGCAGAAGAGATTGCCAAACGCGAAGATTTCCGTAAGGTAACAACTTTCACCATCGACCCGAAAGATGCCAAAGACTTTGACGACGCACTTTCCATCCGCAAACTGAAAGACGGATTATGGGAAGTGGGTGTACACATTGCCGACGTGACACATTACGTAAAAGAAGGAGGAATCATCGACAAGGAAGCAGAAAAACGGGCAACCTCCGTTTACCTGGTAGACCGTACCATTCCGATGCTTCCCGAACGGCTGTGTAACTTCATTTGTTCACTCCGCCCGAACGAAGAAAAACTAGCTTTCTCCGTTATCTTCGATATTACGGAAAAAGGAGAAATCAAAGACTCACGCATCGTACATACGGTTATCAACTCCGACCGTCGCTTCACCTATGAAGAGGCACAACAAATCATAGAAACAAAAGAAGGAGACTTCAAAGAAGAAGTGCTCACATTAGATACCATTGCCAAAGCACTGCGCGAAAAACGTTTCTCTGCAGGAGCCATCAACTTCGACCGCTACGAAGTGAAGTTCGAGATTGACGAAAAAGGAAAACCAATCAGCGTTTACTTCAAGGAGTCAAAAGATGCTAATAAACTGGTGGAAGAATTCATGTTGCTCGCTAACAGAACAGTGGCAGAGTTTGTAGGTAAAGTGCCCAAAAATAAAAAGCCCAAAGTGCTTCCCTACCGTATTCACGACCTGCCCGATCCGGAGAAGTTGGAAAACTTGTCACAGTTCATTGCCCGCTTCGGCTACAAAGTGCGCACAAGCGGAACGAAGACGGATATCTCCAAATCCATCAACCACTTATTGGATGACATTCATGGAAAGAAAGAAGAGAACCTGATTGAAACGGTATCTATCCGCGCCATGCAAAAAGCACGTTATTCAACTCATAACATCGGCCACTACGGACTGGCCTTCGAATATTACACTCACTTTACTTCTCCCATCCGCCGTTTCCCGGACATGATGGTACATCGTTTGGTGACGAAATATATGGACGGAGGGCGCAGCGTATCCGAAGCCAAGTACGAGGACCTCTGCGACCACAGCTCCAACATGGAACAAATCGCAGCCAATGCCGAGCGTGCTTCCATCAAATATAAACAGGTGGAATTTATGAGCGAACGTCTGGGACAGATTTACGACGGTGTAATCTCCGGCGTAACCGAGTGGGGACTTTATGTAGAACTGAACGAAAACAAATGTGAAGGTCTGGTTCCTGTGCGTGACTTGGATGATGACTATTACGAATTCGACGAGAAGAACTATTGTCTTCGCGGACGCCGCAAAAACAAAATATACAGTTTGGGAGACGCTATTACTGTTCGGGTAGCCCGTGCCAATTTGGAGAAGAAACAATTGGACTTCGAATTAATAGAAAAGTAAAAGTTTGAATATTCAAGCAAACTGAAAAGCTCATTCAACCCCTGATAACATTAGTACGGGAATACGATTGATTAGATAAATCTGTGAAAACAACAAGAAAAAAGTTTGCATAGATTTGTGTAATCAGTCGTAAGTCTGTACTTTAGCGTATCATTTTGATTATTCTTACTATTATAACATTCATATATCCATGAAGACTGTCATTATCGAAGACAAACAACGAATCGAGTCCATTATCCTGCATTGCGATGCCTGTTTTGTGGGCATTACAGATTTAGAAGGTAATCCCTATGTAGTTCCCATGAACTTCGGTTATGAAAATGGCACCATATATCTGCATTCAGGTCCCGAAGGCAGCAAGTTAGAGATGTTGGAACATAATAATAATGTATGTATCACTTTCAGCCTCGGACATAAACTTGTCTACCAACACGAAAAGGTAGCCTGCAGTTACAGTATGCGTTCCGAAAGCGCGATGTGTCGGGGGCAAGTGGAATTCATCGAAGAGATAGACGATAAACGCCGTGCACTGGATATCATCATGCGACATTATACAGACAACGCATTCAGCTATTCCGATCCTGCCGTACGTAACGTAAAAGTGTGGAAAGTAGCCGTCCGGCAGATGACAGGAAAAGTCTTCGGTCTGCGAGCCAACGAAAAGCCATAAAACAGTTTCCGGCTTTCGGCTAATGAATTTAACTTCATACTCCACACCCGTTTAAGAAACGAATTCAGCATTCAAGAAGCATGACGGAGCATCTCCAAGCAAATTTCTCCAAACAAAAGTTCAGGGCACTTTTACCCTCACACCCTCACCCTCTGCCTGTATCTCTTTATCCATCGGCATCACAGGTGTGAGGGTAAAGGTGAGGGTAAGTGAGGGTAGACTGTTACCCTCACCCTGTCTCATTGTAAGCGTCGTCCTGCTTCCCCGCATTACATAAGAAATGCAACCGGTATACATCTGTTATCCCTTCATTATCCATCCGTTAAACCACCGATATAGTTAATTCCCCACGGCCGTGGGGAGATCTTCCCACAGCCGTGGTAACTTCTCGTCACAGCCGTGGAGAGAATTCGTCACGGCCGTGGTAAACTAACCATATCGGTAGTCTGATGCAAGAAGAGCGGTAACTTAATACAATAATAAAGGGGAGATAAGGTATTCTTCCCTGCTTCATAATATCCATTCTCCCTATACACCAGTACCAAGACAGCCGTTTATAACATGATTATAAAGACTATTCTATCCTCTCATTTCAAATTCTTTTTGTATACTTGCAGCATAAATAGATAAGTACTCTTACAAATAAATAAATTATGAAGAAATTACTATGTCTCGCCCTGTTAATATCTGCCGGAAGTATCTACACCGGCAATATCTCGGCAAGCAACAAACCTACCGGTAACAAATCCGGCAACAACTCAAAGGACATATACAAAAAGACCTGGATCGACTTCAATAAGAACGGTGTAAAGGACGTATACGAAGATCCCTCCGCTCCTATCGAGACCCGTATCGCAGATTTGCTTTCGCAAATGACGCTGGAAGAGAAAACCTGTCAGATGGCTACTCTCTACGGTTCGGGACGGGTATTGAAAGATACATGGCCTACTGCCGCATGGTCAGAAGAAATCTGGAAGGACGGTATCGGAAACATTGATGAGCAGGCGAACGGACTGGGTAAGTTCGGTTCTGAGATCTCCTATCCGTATGCCAACAGCGTCAAGAACCGGCACAGCATTCAACGCTGGTTTGTGGAACAGACACGACTGGGGATTCCGGTGGACTTCACCAATGAAGGAATACGCGGATTGTGCCACGACCGGGCTACCATGTTTCCCGCCCAATGCGGTCAAGGTGCCACATGGAACAAGAAACTGATCCGGGAAATTGCGAAAGTCACTGCAGATGAGGCAAAAGCACTGGGATATACCAATATTTATTCTCCTATTCTGGATATTGCACAAGATCCTCGCTGGGGACGTGTGGTAGAAAGTTATGGAGAAGATCCTTATCTGGTGGGCGAATTAGGGAAACAGATGATACTCGGTCTGCAAAGTGAGGGTATCGTTGCTACTCCCAAGCATTTTGCCGTGTATAGCATCCCGGTCGGTGGACGTGACGGAGGTACGCGTACTGATCCGCACGTGGCTCCGCGTGAGATGAAGACTCTTTATCTGGAACCTTTCCGCAAAGGTATTCAGGAGGCGGGTGCTTTAGGAGTGATGAGTTCGTATAATGATTATGACGGAGAGCCTGTTTCGGGAAGTTATCATTTCCTCACGGAGATTCTGCGTCAGCAATGGGGATTCAAAGGATATGTAGTATCGGATAGTGAGGCGGTAGAGTTTCTGCACACCAAACATCGTATCACCCCGACTGAAGAAGAGATGGCGGCACAAGTGGTCAATGCAGGATTGAATATCCGTACCAACTTTACTCCGCCACAAGATTTCATTCTCCCGTTGCGTCGTGCTATCAACGAAGGTAAAGTCTCTTTGCATACGCTCGATCAACGTGTCGGTGAGATTCTGCGTGTTAAGTTTATGATGGGACTTTTTGATAATCCGTATCCCGGTGATGACCGTCGTCCGGAGACAGTGGTACACAATGACGCTCATAAAGCAGTATCTATGAAAGCCGCTTTAGAGTCTATCGTCCTTTTGAAAAATGAGAATCAAATGCTTCCGTTATCCAGAAACTTCAGCAAAATAGCAGTGATTGGTCCGAATGCGGAAGAAGTGAAGGAACTGACTTGCAGATATGGTCCTGCCAATGCGCCTATAAAGACTGTATATCAGGGAATCAAAGAATATCTGCCTAACTCGGAAGTTCGCTATGCGAAAGGCTGTGACATTATTGATAAATATTTCCCGGAAAGCGAACTGTACAATGTTCCATTAGATACACAAGAGCAGGCAATGATTCGTGAAGCGGTAGAACTAGCAAAGGCTTCGGATGTCGCTATCCTCGTATTAGGTGGAAATGAGAAGACGGTTCGGGAAGAGTTTTCACGCACCAATCTTGACCTCTGCGGACGTCAGCAACAATTATTGGAAGCGGTTTATGCAACAGGTAAACCTGTCGTTCTGGTGATGGTGGACGGAAGGGCAGCAACCATCAACTGGGCAAACAAATATGTTCCTGCCATCATTCATGCCTGGTTCCCCGGCGAATTTATGGGGGATGCCATTGCCAAGGTTCTTTTTGGAGACTATAACCCGGGAGGACGCTTGGCTGTCACTTTCCCGAAATCAGTTGGACAGATACCTTTCGCTTTCCCATTCAAACCGGGTTCGGATTCTAAAGGAAAAGTTCGTGTTGCCGGTATGCTTTATCCCTTCGGATATGGTTTAAGCTATACGACCTTCGGATATTCAGACTTGAAAATATCTAAACCGGTAATCGGTCCACAAGAAAATATCACACTTTCATGCACTGTGAAGAATACAGGAAAGAAAGCAGGAGACGAAGTAGTCCAGCTTTATATCCGCGATGATTTTAGCAGTGTTACCACCTACGATAAAGTATTGCGTGGTTTTGAACGTATTCATTTGCAACCGGGAGAAGAACAAACTGTCAGCTTTACACTTACTCCTCAAGACTTGGGGTTATGGGACAAGAATAATCAGTTTACGGTAGAGCCGGGAAGTTTCTCGGTGATGGTGGGAGCTTCTTCACAGGATATACGGTTGAAGGGAAGTTTCGAGGTTCAATAAACTAAAAATGTAGGCAGACAAAGATTACCTACCTTCAAAATACTTATTAAAATATGGTCAAACAATAAATTGAGACTCCATTCTCTTTCTATCGTTTGACCATATTTGATGAATATACCTAAACTAACCTTATTGAAAACGTCGCTTTAGCTATGTTATTGCAAACTGAATTTCTTTGTTTGTACGTCGCGACTATTTCCACCAACCATCACTTCAAATTCTCCCGGTTCACATACCCAATCCAGCGCACTGTTATAGAATTTCAGTTGTTCTGCTGTGATATCGAAAGAGACAGTACGGCTTTCCCCTTTCTTCAAATGGATACGCTCGAAGCCTTTAAGTTCTTTCACCGGACGTGCTACACTCCCTACCATATCACGAATATACATTTGTATGATTTCGTCAGCATCATAGCTGCCCGTATTGGTGACGGTGACAGAAGCGGTTATCTTACCCTTTTCATTCATTGAGTTATTGCTAAGTCGGAGATCACCGTAACGGAATGTGGTGTATGACAATCCATATCCAAATGGATAAAGAGGATCATTGTCTATATCAAGATAGTTACTACGGAATTTACTGAACCACTTTCCTGCTTCTAAAGGACGACCTGTATTCAAATGATTGTAATACAAAGGAATTTGTCCTACGTTCTTCGGGAAGGTCGTAGTCAGTTTTCCACTCGGAGAGACATCTCCGAATACTACATCACAAATCGCGTCGGCTGCTTCACTGCCTCCGAACCATACATTCAGTATAGCCGGAAAATTTTCCTGTTCCCAAGTCATCACAGTGCTGCGACCTGCAAAATAGACCAGTACAATCGGTTTGCCTGTCTTTTTCAATGCTGTCAGAAGATCACGCTGCGCATCCGGCATTTCAAGATTAGTACGGCTGCTGGATTCACCACTCATTTCAGACGATTCACCAACTGCTGCCACAATCACATCCGCTTGGGAAGCTACATTCAAAGCCTCATCAAGCAATTCCTGCGCACTACGCGGATCACGCATCTCACGACCGAACATGGTAGCTTCCGCCTCTCTTTGAGCATCATACATCAGATTTGAACCTTTTGCATAAAGAACTTCCGCCTTGCCTGCCAATGATTGCTTCATGCTTTCATACAGGGAATTGTATTTGTCAGAAGCTGCCGCCACACTCCATGTACCCGGCATATTAGCCTTTGTATTGGCAAGCGGGCCGACAAGAGCTATTTTACCTTTACGCTGTAATGGAAGCAGGTTATTTTCATTCTTCAAAAGTACAAATGTCTCAGTAGCTATTTTACGGGCTATGGCACGGTTTTCTGCCGTAAAGATATCTTTCTTTACACGACTTGCATCACAATATTTATAAGGATCATCAAATAATCCGAGCTTGTATTTCGCTTCGAGAATACGACGGCAGGCTTTGTCTATTTCAGCCATTGTCACTTTCCCTTCTTTTAGAGATTTCTCCAAAGTAGTAAGGAAACCGTCTGCAACCATATCCATATCGGTTCCGGCACTAAGTGACATGGCAGATACCTGTTGAAGATCTCCCATTCCATGAGCAATCATCTCGGAAATAGCTGTATAGTCTGTCACAACGAAACCATCAAATCCCCAACGGTCACGCAAGACATCAGTCATCAGCCATTTGTTGCCGGTAGCCGGAATACCGTCAACCACATTGAAAGAAGTCATCACACTACCCACACCAGCGTCAATAGCCGCTTTATAAGGAGGGAAATAATTGTTGAACATACTTAGGTGACTCATGTCTACTGTGTTATAGTCACGACCGGCTTCGGGTGCGCCATATAGGGCAAAGTGTTTCACACAAGCCATGATGGTGTTCTTATCCGTCAAATCATCACCTTGATAGCCTTTTACCATAGCAACTGAAATCTCCGAACCTAAATAAGGATCTTCGCCTCCACCTTCAGCCATACGTCCCCAACGGGGATCACGACAGATATCAACCATAGGGCTGAAAGTCCAGCAAATGCCATCAGCACTGGATTCTTTTGCCGCTATACGGGCGGATTCTTTGATAGCCTCCATATCCCAACTACAAGAGAGTGCCAAAGGAATAGGAAAAACAGTCTCATATCCGTGAATGACATCCATACCAAACAACAAAGGAATTTTCAAACGGCTCTGCTCTACGGCAATCTTTTGGACTTCCCGAATATTCTCCACTCCTTTTACATTGAAAAGACCACCGACCTGACCTTTCCTTATCTTACCGGCCACATCACTGCTTTTAGCTTGTCCGGTAACAATCTCACCCGACACAGGAAGGTTGAGTTGACCGATCTTCTCCTGCAGAGTCATCCTCCCCATCAGGTTGTCAATAAACTGATCCATTTTACCCTTATCGGCTTGCGGGGCAGCCATAGCAGTGACAGCAGACGCCGTAATCACTGCAGTTAGCAAAAATCTACCTATTCTCATATTCTGTTTTTATATTTATATTATTCTTTCTTCTGTTTTTATTCGGCTGTTGTAAAAGTGAAGCCTAGCTTTTTCAGTCCGTCCTGAATTTCCGGACAACTCATGAATAACCGCCAAAGTAGTCCTGTACGGTAGTTCTCTATCATTGGCGCAATCGTACACTGGTCGATGGCAAGATAATGCGGAACAGTCCACTTCTCGTTCAGTGAGAACGCATCGTGAAATCCATATTTCCCCCAAATCCATGATCCTTGTTTATAGAAACCTTTCAAGGCGGCCATCGACTCTTCCGGTGTATAAGGAAAAGAGGATAAAGCGGCAGTAGGAGTAATCACACCGAGATCATTGTCGGGCATGTGGGCTGAATAGCCATTTATGGAGTAACTTGCTGTAAGTCCCCAGCAATCAGATCCATATCCTTTGTAACCTTTCGGATTAGTGACACAATATTGATAATCACTCATCGCATGATTGCGTACCACATTCCAGTAGTTGGCATATTGATCGGTCAAGTTACGCGGATCAAGGCCGATGTAAGAGTAGTGTGCCCAGAATAAGGGACCGCCTTTCTCCTCGGCTCCATTATGCTTCAGTTCGAGCGGATAACCGTAAGGTTTGGAAGCACTTTTGATGCCACCGCTACGCGCCCACCCTTTATGGTAACAGGCTGCCGGAACGGAATGTGTAGGAGATGAGGCTGCAAGGATATAGGTAATCAGACATTCATTATAGCCTTCGAGCGGGAAGTTCATTTCCCAGCCATAGTTAGGAGACCAATGCCAGTATAATACATTCTGGTCACCGTTCCGGTACCAGTCAAATTCCATCCCGTGCCACAGTTCGTCTATTTTAGCTGCCAGTGCTTTTTCTTTCTCGTTACCATCTTTCACGTATTGTCGCGCACACAACAGGCTTTGCATAAGGAAACTACTTTCTACCAGGTCGCCGCCATCATCTTTTGTTCCGAACGGTTTCACTTTGCCCGTAGGGCCATGAAGCCAATGCGGCCATACTCCATGAAAACGATCGGCTTTTGCCAGATAGTCTACAATCTTTGTCAACCGGGCTACACCTTCTTCCCGGCTGATAAAATTTCGTTCGATAGCCACCAACAAGCCGGCAACTCCAAATCCGCTACCTCCAATCGTAATTACATCCTGGTCCTGCTGTGGATAGACATTATCAAGATGTATACGTTCACAGGCCAGTCCGGAAGTCTTTTCCGCACCTTCCCACATATAGTTGAAGTGGGTCTTTTGAATATAATCGAGCAGTTCATCGTCGTTCGCAAATGCCTCGGGGCGATCAGGCTCCGCATCGGTCATTGTCTTGTTCTTTTGTGTACATGCGCATACCACTACGAGTAGAGTAATAAATATGCCGGTTCTTGTCCATTCCATCATCTTATAAAGTATTTCTTCTGATTAATAATTATTGTTTCACGACTTTCGACAACGCCGACCGTCCCGATTCATTCAAAGCTTCAATGGCAAAGTAGTAAGTCGTACCAAGGTCAAGTCCCCGGAAGTCATAATGATCCGCACCGTTCACTGTGATACAGTTATATAACTTTTCGGGAGCAATGCCATAATAAATATTATAGCCGTAGGCATCGGATGAAGGATTCCACGAAATCATTGCATTGCGCTTATCCTGTTTGTCACGCACTATCTTGAAATTTCGTACGGGCAGAGGTTTCTCTCCATCAGCATTACCAAACACCCGGAATTCCGAAAGACAAAAATTGCCGGATGGAACATGAATGTTTTCCAGTTTCAGATAACGGGCATCCAGCGTCTCACTCAATTCGATATAGTCATGAGGTACATCTTTATCGTTATCACTTTTATCTACCGCCAGTGTCCAATCTGTCCCGTTATCACTGGAGTAGATGCGATATTGATAGTATAAATCGTTTGCACGATTATGCTGCACACTTTTATGGTCATAATAGTTGAGTTGGATCGCCTTTATGTGTTTCATGCCACCAAGGTCAATTTCTATCCACTCACCCGGTTCTCCGGTTTTAGCCGCCCAATACGTACGCATATTTTCATCGGTAAGATTGGAAGCGGAATAGATACTGTCGGTGCTGGATACTTTTACCGGTTTCTCATAAGAAAGAAGCATCCAGCCGGTAAACCGGTCAGTCGGATTTTTAATATCGTAGTCGGCATTCCAGCAAGGATAATCACCGAATGCTGTGGTAGAATACATCACCCCATCCGGATCGAATGCCGTAGGATATAATCCGATACGTCTTTCAAACTTATATTTGAGGGATAACATGCAAGTACCCACATGCCAGTAGTTTCCTTTCAAATCTTGAAAAGTACCACTGTGTCCTACTCCCTGCACAAATCCGCCGGGCTTATAGCTCATCGGATTATGCTGCTGGTAAGTGAACGGCCCCAATGGCGAATCGCTGACATATACCCCGTCGGCATATACCTTGAACTCCGTTCCCGGGGCACCGTACTGAAAATAATATTTTCCGTTATGCTTCGTCATATAAGCCCCTTCGGTAAACGGACGCAACGTCACTTCATCATCATTGTTCATCCCAAACCGTTCCCAGCCATGTTCTTCCGGACGAAGCATCATTATATCATAAATCTTGCTGACAGGATGAAAATCATCACGACTGACTTGTACGCCTTTAAGAGGGTATTCATTACTCGAACCATAATAAAGATAGAGTTTACCGTCATCATCCAAAAATAAACAAGGGTCCCATGAAGGTAACGTATTACGTTCGATAGCACGCTTGAAACGCCCGGATTTGGGAGACGTGCTATACCACACGGGCAATCCTTCATAAGTAGAACCGGTATAGAACAGCGTATCTCCACTTACAAATGCTGCCGGAGCACACATATCGTCATCCGTAGGACGACGCTGAAAAGAGGCCGGAGCAAATTCCCAGTCACTTAGATTCTTCGAATAATGGAAGCCTCCCTGGTTCGTGGAAAACAGGAAATACTCATCTTTATAAGTTAATCCCATCGGATCGGCAGAAGATCTGAACGATCCGCCAGACTGAACATTGTTATTATAAGGTTCATAGTTATAACTAATATTCATAGGATTACAATAGGTACGAGTGACAGGATGCGCTGGGTCATACCACCTTGTAGTTTGAGCAGGCTGACGCTGCACAGACCTATGCTTCTCCGGTTGCATAACGATTTTCACTTGCCGGTCGTCAACAGCACGTTTTACACCAGCAAAAGATTTTCCCGGATAATAAACATAAAGATGTACATCGTTATCAGTAGCCTTCAACGTATAACGGCCTTCCACGTCTGTGTTACAATGAACCGGACTCGAGAAAAACATAACGGTAGCCCCTTCAAGCGGGTTACCCTGTTCATCTACAACCGTTCCGGTTATTTCGTATTGATTTACTACCGGGATATAGTAGTCACTAACCTGCCCTTTCACTACTTTTATAGAATCGTCGGTTGGTAGGGCGTTCCCTGCCAAAGCAGAGAACGCTATCCCAGAACTTAGTAATATCTTTTTTACTATTCCTGTCATTTCCAAATTTTATTTAGACATAATTACTCGTCAATCGGTTCGTTCGTCAGACTTGGGATATTGGATACCTGATCGAAAGGAAGCGGATAATAGGTTTTATCTTCAGTCCATCCTTTGGAACCAAGTACAGAAGCAGCCTTACCGGTACGAATCAAGTCATTGTAACGTTCTCCCCACTCACAAACAAATTCCATACGGCGTTCATCAAGGATTTGATCTACTGTCGCATTATCGATATCGGACATCTTGGCACGGTCACGTACCAGATTTAGCGATGTATCACCATCTTTACCTAAACGAACTTTGGCTTCTGCATTCATCAACAATACATCTGCGTAACGGAATATGCGGACATTATTATTTGAACCATATTTAGTACGGCCAGGTGTCAGCTGATCTGTCGGAGTATAAGCTTTCCCATTCCAACAATCTGTTTGAGTCGGGTCTTGTAATTTACGAATCACGTCACCGCTTGGTGTAGTCGTACCAGCCAACAGGAACGAAGTCGTAGCGCGGATAGTTTCACCACGAGCTGCCGCCCAATCACGGAAGTCTTTATATATACCAATGAATCCCCAGCCGGAAATATTCCCGTCATTTGCCGGTCCCTGGAATATAAACCAGTTATCGGCATCTACCATATCACCTGAACCAATACCAAAGTCAGTACACTGACATTCGAACAACGATTCATCACAAACCTTACCCGGAATCTTGAATAAATTATAGTAATCATCATAAAGCTTAAATTTCTTACTACCGATAATATCATCTGTCAGTGTTTCAACTTCCCCATAATTTCCCATATTCAGATGCATCTTTGCTGCAAGCATTTCTGCCGAGAAAGCAGTGACAGCACCATAATGAGCCATCTCGTTCGGACGTAATCTCGGAGTATGTTCCATCGTATATTGTAAATCTTCAAGAGCATATTTATAGACAGCATTGATCGTTGAACGGGTCATGTCGGTTTGAGTATTACTACGTAAAATAGTCACTGGACCAAAAGCCTGTACAAGCCGGTAATAAGCATAAGCACGAAGGAACTTCACCTCACCACAATAAGAGCGGTAATTGGTCATATCATCGTCCGACGTGATATTTTCGGCATAGGAATCCAGCGATTCAAGAGCAGCATTGGCCACTTTTATGATACCATAGTACTGATTCCACATCTCGTTGAGTCCCCAGAAAGAATTGTCATAAATATACGTTCCCATATCAACAAGGGTTACCTGGTCATCTATACGTCCGGACCAAACATCATCATCACGCACGACAGACAAGGGATATATCACCCAATGCATACCGCCTGTTCTAATTTTGGCATATACTCCGGAAACCGCTTGGTACATATTATCGATTTGAGTAAAGTCCACATTTTCCTCCGGAACCTTATTTTCGGGCTCTTTATCAAGATAATCACATGATGTATTGCATAACATTAATGCTGGCAACGCATATATTAAGATATTCTTTAGTATTTTCATTTTCTTGTTCTTTTGTTAGATTAAAATTAATTTTCCCATTCCGGCTTAGAAATCAATTTGAATTCCAAAGCTATAAGTAGATGTCAAAGGATAAACTTCTGTATCCCAGCCTTCTGCATCGCTCAATTCCGGAGTAAACGAGTGTGCTTTAAACGTTGTAAACGGACGATCTGCCGTCAGTGAGAAGCGGATACCCGGCAATGTATAGTTCACTAACTTGACATTACGCAAACTGTATCCGAGAGTTATGTTCTGAATACGGAAGAAATTAGCACTTTCTACAAAATAAGAGTTCACTTTCTGATCAGATACATTCCAGCCATTTATCAATGCTGCAGCAGACGGATGTGAATTAGTAGAACCGGGTCCGGTCCAACGATCCTCATACTGTGCTTTATCGAAATTGTAATCAGCCGCTGCAGAACGTAAAGCACGTTTACGGTTGTATATCTGTCCGCCTGTTTGTCCATACGTAGTCAACTCAAAATCCAGATTCTTCCAGTTCAAACCAAGATTAATACCATACGTAAAGTTGGGTATGTAAGCACCAAGCACCTGACGGTCATCACCATCAATCACGTTGTCCCCATTTACATCCTCATATTTGAAGTCACCCGGTACAAGATTGTTAGCTACCGCAACCGGGTCTTCTGCACATTCTTCCGGAGTCTGATAAACTCCTACTACCTTAAATCCGTAGTATGAATTCATTTCTTTACCCACCATATTGATAGTCTTTCCTCCTTTGATAGAGTTAGGCCCACCAAGATCCTTCACCTTATTCCTCAAATATGAAAGGTTTACTCCCAAATTATATTTGAAGTCTCTTCCGATATTATCATTCCAGTTTAGTGACAAATCAAAACCCTGATTCAGGATTTTACCATAATTTCCTGCAAGTACATCATTACTGAATGGCAAACGAGGAGATATAACAGCTCTTTTTGTCAAACGATAGAAATAATCCAAATCCACATTCAAGCGATTCTTAAACGTAGAGAAATTTAAACCTACATTAGCTTCATCTACCAATTCCCACTTCAGCCAACTATAAAAAGTTGTATTCTGATAGCCCGGGAAAGTTGAATTACCAAATACACCGGATGCAGAATTACCAGTGGTTATTGAAGCAAAACCATCACTTGGAGCTACGTGGTCATTACCCAAACGCCCCCAGCTGGCACGTAATTTCAGATAATCGAAGAACTTTTGATCTTTCATGAAATCTTCTTCACTGATAACCCACGCAGCACCAATAGAGGGGAAATATCCCCAATGCTCCTGATATTTGGAAGAACCATCCGCACGCATAGTGAATGTCAACAAATATTTTCCTGCATAGTCATAACTTAAACGGGTGAAATAAGACTGACCACGATAACAGTAGCCATCATCTCCAAGAGTCACACCTTCGGCATTTCCCTGGCTCAAATAAAGCCATTCATCCTTTCCTTCAGGCACATTATTAGCTTTTCCCCACATATACCGATATTGCTGTTGTCGCATAGAATAGCCCAACATGGCCCCAAAACTATGTTTTCCCCATTGATCATTATAGGTCAATATGTTATCCCAAATATAATTGTAATAGTTTGTATCTTTCTTTGTCAACTCCGAAGTAGGCTGTTGCTGCCAACTACTTACATAATAAGGGGCAATATATTCACGACCACGGATGGCTGAATAATCATAGCCATAGCTCGTTTTGAAATTTAATTTCTCTGGTAGTATCTGGAACTGAGCATAAAAGTTAGTCAAGACCTGATAGTTCTCATTTTGCGAGTTATAGTAGTTGGCTGTTGCTATAGGATTGTAGAAGTTAGCAGTGAAACCGACCGCATCAGGTGAAGCATATTTATCAGGGAACGTCTTGTCATTTGTTGTATCATAAACCGGATAAATGCCAGGAGAATTAAATGCCTGTTGCCAAGCCGTATTTTTGGGCAATACCTGAGTAGAATTACTAAATACACCATTAAAACCTACTTTCAACCAATTGGTTGCTTCATAATCAAGTGCCGCCCGGAAATTAAGACGCTTATAATTATTCTCCACATCCATTATACCGTCCTGATATAAATAACTCATACCTACAGAATAAGTACTTTTCTCTGTTCCGCCACTAATCCCCAAACTGTGGTTAGTGATAAGTGCACTCTGAAGTAACTCCTTGTACCAGTCTGTATCTGAATCAAATTTCCAGTTATGAAAATCAGGATCGGAATAATCACCACCAAATTTATCAATAGAAGCCTTCATTTTAGATACATATGCAGCATAATTACCTTCGAGAAGCATAGTAGCATATTCCTTAGAGTTCGCCATTTCCAACACATTCGTTGCTTTCTGAACACCTACATACCCATTATAGGTAATTTTCGCTTTTTGATTACGCTGTCCTTTTTTGGTAGTGATAATAACAACACCATTGGCAGCACGCACACCGTAGATAGCAGCAGCCGAAGCATCCTTCAACACGGACATATCCTGAATGTCATTACTGTTAAGGAAATTGATATCATCATAGAACATACCGTCTACAACATAAAGAGGCGAGCTGTTGGAAAATGATCCTTTACCACGAATGGCTACCTTCGGCCCTTCTCCCGGAGTACCGCTATTGATAACATTCACTCCGGCCACTTTTCCTTGCATGGCAGCCATCGGTGAAGTTGCAGGAGTAGAAAGTAACGCCTCTCCCTTGACCACAGTAATAGGAGAAGTCAAGTCTTTGGCTTTAGCTGAACCATAACCGATCACGACCACTTCTTCCAATTTCTGAACATCATCTTTTAATTGGACATTGATTACATTTTTCCCTTTTACAGCAATTTCTTGAGGTATCATTCCTATATAAGAGAAGGTAATAATCGCATCTTCGGGAACGTTTTCCAAAGTATAGTTACCATTAAGGTCGGAGATAGTACCAATGTAGGTACCTTTTACATGAGCAGACGCACCTATGATCGGTTCACTAAAGGAATCCACAATAGTACCTCTGATTGTTTTGTTTTGAGCAAATAGTGTCTGTAAACACAACACTACAACTACAAGAAAAGTAATCTTTCTCTTCATTTTTTTACGTATTAGTTGATAATAAGGTTACTAAAAAATCGATGCGACAAAGGAATGGACTTTTTAAAATTCTTGCAAAATAATACATACTACGCTACTACTTTTATGCTGTACAACACTACGTTTTTAGTACGTTTATCGCTTCCAGACACATATTTCAGCATGTTTTTTCGCTGAATTGGGATTTATTAATAATTTGGTATTATATTTGAAAATATTTTTATTATAAACACAGAGAGAAACAATCCAATGAAGTACACCGGTTTCATATATCTATTTATAATTCTCACAGAAGGATACTTATTTCCGGCAATAAGTCACGCATCTACCTTTATGCCCATTGTCACCAACTATACTGCCAAAGACTACCAAGCAGGATTGCAAAACTGGGCTTTAGCCCAAGGAGAAAATGGAGAAATGTATATTGGAAATAATACAGGGTTATTATGTTTTGACGGTTATACATGGAGTACATATCAAATGCCCGGCAATCAACTAGTCCGATCCATACTCATTGACGGTGATCGTATTTATGTGGGAACATACGAGGACTTCGGTTATTTCAGCCGTAACTCCCTTGGTATACTTGAATACACTTCTTTATGGAACCAGCTCGAAAATATCAAGACACACAACGATGAAATATGGAATATACTCAAAGTAGGGGAATGTATTTATTTCCAATCATTCAGTTCATGGTTTAAATATGACGGCAATAAAGTTACTGCACACTATGATTCCAAACACCTGCCACTGTATTTTCACAAAGCACATGAACGAATCTACGTACAGATGGTTAACGGTGATTTTTATCTCCTCGAAAATGATGAATATAAACTACTGATTGAACGTAAAGCATTGAAAGATGATTCCGTAGTTGCACTCATTCCTACGTCAGGAGGCAAAATGATTCTATGCACCGAGTGGAACGGACTCTTCGACTACGACGGGACAACCCTCTCCCCCCGTCCTACAGCCATCGACCAAGAATTAAAAAGCCAGCAGATGAATCGTGCCACAATGATCCCGTCAGATTCGACAATTGTACTTGGAACAATCCGTAACGGTATCTATGCCATTGATAAAGAAGGTAAAGAGAAGTGGCATTATGATATGGAAAATCGTTTATATAACAATTCCGTATTACGACTTTTCTGCGATCGGGATAATAATGTATGGGCTGCACTTGATATCGGTGTAGCATTAATTCATACCGGCTCGCCTTATTCCATTTTAATACCCGACCGCGACTCACAGTCATTCGGAATGGTATACGGAGTCAATGTCTTTAACAATAACTTATATATTGCTACTAACCAGTCTGCCTGGCTATATTCTTTCATAAACAAAACTGTTGTTCCTATTCAAGGCACAGAAGGACAAAACTGGCATATCAGCACATTTGATTCACAAATCTTGTTGGGAAACAACTTCGGTACCAAAATCATAACAGGAACTGCAGCGAGTAACATTCCGGAAACAGAAACCAGTAGCACGTGTCTGCGTAAATGCATCATTAACGGACAAGAAGTGCTCCTTGAATCTTCCTATTATAACCTCCGAGTCTATCGCAAGCATAATGGCAAATGGAGTTTCTCTAATTCGATTGACGGTTTCTGGAATCCGGTACGTCAGTTCGAAGTGGATTATAGCGGTAATATCTGGGCGGCACATATGAGCCTCGGCATCTACAAAATAGAACTCTCAAGAGATTTAAAAAAGGTGGAGAAGTATACTTATATCAAATCATTGTCAGACGAAGAGAATAATGCAAGCCTGATGCATGTTATGAAGATACGTGGAAGAGTGGTATTATCGGACAGCAAAAGAACGTATACTTATGATGATATTAACCAGCGTATCATACCTTTCGTGCAACTTAACTCTATTCTCAAAAACGGGATTAATATGGCTATACCCGTAGATGATAACCTCTATTGGCTCACCGACTATCGAGGATACACCCTGATAAGATATGATAATGACAACTTCAGGATGGAACGCTTCATACCTTCCTCCTTTTTCGGACTTGAATGCAATGAAAACAATAATAATGTATATGTAAACAATAACATTACTTATTTCTGCCTCAACAATGGTATAGGGCGTTTGGATATGAATCTGAAAAAAGATACTTTGCTACAAAAGCATTCTTTACTCATTAGAGAAGCGACTTCCTTGTCGCAGAATTATCAATTGCATTTAATGCCTGTATCTGCCCAAAAGAAGGACAACGAAAAAATATGGGGTGATATAACTTTCCATTTGTCTTATCCTAATTTCAACTGCGAACCGCTCCGTTTTTGTTACCGCCTCACGGGAAATAGCCTGAATCTGACGTCAGAATCAGCCGATCCGGTTGTCACATTTGGCAGCTTAGGGTATGGAGATTACCATTTTACGGCTTCAGTGAAAAATGTCGACGGCAAAGTACTTAGTTCCGTAGAATATTATTTCAATAAACCACGCCCATTTTATCTGTCCATATATGCTTGGATAATATATGTGCTTCTTGCAAGTGTAATAGTATACTTCTACTCTCGCTGGCATGCCGCCAAAATGCTAAGAAAACGTAATAGGGAGTTTGAGAAAGAAAAAATGAAACAGGACTTCAAGATGTTGGAGCAGGAACATATCATTGCGCAACAACGCGAACAATTACTTGAAGCTGAATTGCAGGTCAAAAGTAAGGAATTAGCCAGCCTGGCTCTTGATGCCGTAGTCCAACGTAAAGCGGTTGAAAGCTTGAAAGAGGTTATGTCCGAACAAGAACATAAGGGAATTATCAATCAACATGATATAGACACCATACTGAAGCAGATTAATGGAAACCTGAATGAGAAAGAATTCTGGGATATTTACCACAAGAACTTTGATATGATCCATAAGAATTTCTTCCGTAACCTGCGTAAACAATACCCCAGCCTCACTGCCAGTGACTTGAGATTTTGTGCACTGTTACGGCTAAATCTATCGACTAAAGACATTGCACAATTCACCAATCTTACTATTCGCGGGGTAGAAACAGCACGTTACCGAATAAGAAAGAAACTTGCCATTCCCGGGAATATTAATCTTGTTGATTTTCTGATTGACTTTACATAGGACATTTACTGAATATTCCTTTTAATTTCACGCCCCTATTTTGTTGGGATTTTCTAAAGAAACTTTATCTTTGTGATATCAACAATTAAAAGAATATGGTTCGTTTTAATCTTGTTATCACCATACTACTAACGATAAGTATGGCTGTCAAAGCCGAACTGACCAGCCGGATGTTCGATGTCAGACAGGTAGGCTATGCGGAAGGTCTTAGTAGCCAACGTGTTTTTTCGATTGTCGAGGACGGAGACGGTGCCATGTGGATTGCTACAAAAACCGGGATAGACAGATACAACGGTCATACAGTAAAGAACTATGATCTACCGGGAAATTTCTATTATGGCGATCTTGCCGGACGCAGGCTTTACTTATTGTACGACGCACGGCAAGGACTGTTTGCCTACGACCACACCGGACGAATCTACCGATACTCCACCATTCACGATCATTTTGAGCAAGTCCTACATCTGGGGCTATTGATTCAGGAAGAAGTCATCTTGAACAAACTTTGTTTGGATGATGACGGAACCTGGTGGATGGGATCGGATAAAGGACTATACAAGCAGGAAGCGGACAACCGTATAGTTGCCGTGCTCAAAGGACAATATGTCAACGACATCGCATTTGCCGGCGAATCGCTCTATGTGGGTACTTCTAACGGAGTCTGGCAACTTTCACACGCCCAGCCGGATAGAAAACACCAATTGCTGGAAGGGTGGAATGTACAGACATTGTTCTGCGACAAAACGAAAAAAGAACTCTGGATAGGCACATTTGGCAGCGGTTTGTCTGTGATGAACCTCAACACTTCCAAAATGCTTGCGCTGGAGGGACAAGGGAGTACGTTCCTTCATCCGATACGGGCAATTACAGACTACGATGTACACACCATACTCATAGGCGTAGACGGTGGCGGTGTGTATGCGATAGACAAAGACACCAAGAAAGCCCATTTATTGATGAATACCAAAGATGACACAGATACTTACCTGCGAGGAAACGGCGTATATGCCGTAACCAGAGATGATCAGGGCAACATCTGGATAGGCAGTTATACGGGAGGCGTATCCGTAGCTATCCTACTGAAACATCCCATTTCGATATTAGCGCACGAAAAAGGAAACACCCATTCTCTTGTCAGCAACAACGTCAATGATATCGAAGAAAACTCGGATGGCAACCAATGGTTCGCCACCGATGACGGAATCAGCATCCGAAACACCCTGTCAGGCACTTGGAAACACGTACTGAAAGAAATCGTAACCATTTCTCTTTGCACATCCGGAAATGGGAACGTATGGGTAGGAACGTACGGAGACGGGGTGTATCTGTTGAATAACGACGGACGCGTGTTGCGCCATCTCACCAAGCAACAAGGGCAACTTACTACCAATTATATCTTCTCCGTCAGGAAAGACATGGAGGGAGACTTATGGATAGGCGGTCTGGACGGATGCCTGATCATGTTTGAAAAAGAAAAAGGCAGCAGACGGTCGTTTGACGTGAATTGGGTACAGTCCATTGAACCCATCGACCGGAACCGGGTAGCAGTGGCTACCGTCAACGGTTTCTTCCTGGTGAACAAACACACAGGAAATATACAGCACTATGCCAATTCCCAGGAATTTCACAATCAGAATGTCAGTGCTTATATCATCTCTATGTTGTTCAACGACGACGGAACTGTGTGGCTGGGAACCGAAGGGGGAGGATTGAATCTGTATGACATGAAAAACCGGACGGTAAAGACTTTCACTGTTCAAGAGGGATTGCCGTCCAACGATATATATAGTTTGCAGCGAGATGACAAAAAACGCCTGTGGGTCAGCACCGGAAAAGGAATTGCCTTGATAGACAGCCTGCGCGTTTCGAACCTCAACTATGCAGGCAATATAGACAAGGAATATAACAAGTCTTCATTTGCCCGGTTGATGAACGGCGAATTTGTGTATGGCAGCACGGACGGTGCCGTCTTTATCATGCCACTCGATATTTCAACTGTAGACTACCGGACTCTCCTGCGTTTCACAGGACTAACAGTGGATTATCAAAACGCCAAGGAAGAAGAATTATTGAGACCCGCCATTCACGATATGCTTGTCGACCATGCAGTACGGCTCGGCTATAAGTACAACTCGTTTACAGTTTCTTTTGAATCTATCAATTATCGTTTCCAGCGCGACATTGTCTATCAGCATATTTTAGAGGGGTATGACAATGACTGGAGCATACCGTCCGCCGAGGGGAAGGCATCCTACACTAAGGTATCACCGGGCACTTATCTTTTCAAAGTGCGCAGCCTACGGCGCAGCGACGGAAAGACCATCTCCGAGAGTGCCTTAAAAGTGGAAGTGAGCCAGCCATGGTGGAACTCGTGGTGGGCTTGGACTATTTACCTATTTATAATAGGCTTCGTTTTCTATTTCATTCTGCGATATAAGAGCAACCAACTCCAAAAGAAATACGACGAAGACAAAATACGTTTCTTCATCGACACGGCGCACGACATCCGCACGCCGGTGACGCTTATCATGGCGCCGCTGGAAGATTTGAGCCGGGAACAAGATCTCTCGGATAAAGCCCGTTATTACCTGAACCTGGCCCATGAAAGTACCCGGAAGCTCCATTCACTCATCACACAGTTGCTCGAATTTGAAAAGGTAGACGCCCACAAGCAATCCTCTTCATCGGTTCCGCTCTGTCTGAATGAAGTTTTACTGAAAGAAGTTTCCGTCTTCCGGTCTTTTTGCGAGAAGAAACAGTTGACACTGAATCTCACCCAACCCGATGAATCCGTTTTCGTTTCGGCAGACAAACATCTGATAGAGATGTTACTCGACAATCTTCTTTCCAATGCCTGCAAATACACAATGCCCCAGGGAGAAATCAGCCTGGATTTGAAGGCTACGAAACGCAAAGCCATCCTGTCGTTGAAAGATAACGGAATAGGTATACCGGAGAAAGCGAAAAAGCATATCTTCTCCGACATTTACAGAGCCGAGAATGCCCGGCAGTCACAGGAAGAAGGGACCGGATTCGGACTGTTGCAGGTGCAACGCATTGTAAAGATGCTGCATGGAAAAATCACTTTCTGTTCGGAAGAGGGAAAAGGAACTACTTTCACCGTAACATTGCCACGAACTACCGCCGTAGCCGAATCGGTGTCGCACGAACCATCCCTCGAACATCTTGCCGGCACATCGGATAAGAATAGCCCCGAAACGGACAAGATGAAAGATCCGGATGACCGGAATACGTTGCTCATTGTAGAAGATCATGAAACTCTCCGCCACTACCTCCGCCAGACCTTTGAACACCTCTATCGGGTGATTGATGTCGCCAACGGACACGAAGCTCTCGCCTGCCTCGCCAATGAATATCCGGACATCATCCTCTCCGATGTCATGATGCCCGGCATACGGGGTGACGAGCTTTGCAAACTGATCAAGGAGAATCCTGCCACATCGGGTATTCCCGTTGTTCTACTGACGGCAAAGGCTAACCATGAAGCAATAGTGGAAGGATTGAAGAAAGGCGCCGATGATTACATTCCCAAGCCATTCAGTACCGAGATACTGAAATTGAAAGTGCAAGGATTGATTGATAACCGAAACAGACAACGGCAGTTTTTCATGCGGCAAGCTATCGCTCAAGTAGAGGCGGGTGGCAAACGTGACAACAACGAAAGCAATGAAAGCCACGAAAGCATCGACAACAAAAGCATTACGACAGCAAACGAAACAATGGCCGAGGGCGACCGTCGGTTCATCATGCAAGCCACACAGTTTGTTCTTGATCATTTGGATGAACCCGATTTCAACATCAACCTCTTATGTCATGAAATGGCAATGAGCCGGACACTGTTCTACAGTCGTCTTAAATCACTGACGGGAAAAGGACCGCAAGAGTTTATCCGTATCATCCGGCTTCAGAAAGCTGCCGAGCTGCTGAAGGAAGGTAAAAGCGTGACGGATGTCGCCGCCGAAACCGGATTTGTCAACACGAAGTATTTCAGTTCATTGTTCAAGAAACAATTCGGGATGCAGCCGAGTAAATATAGTGGTAAATAGACAAGTATTAAAGGTATAGAAATGAGCTAAACGATCATTTGTTCTTATGTCTGAATTAAATTCCTAACTAAAAACCGCATGGTTTGGAATCAATTGCCACTAATAATTTCATTAGTTATTTTTAAGCAATCGTTTACCTATTGATAGTTATTTCATTGCCTAAGGAGTTTTCGTTTGACTATAGTCAAGCGATAGTTCAACATATGTCAAGCGTTCGTTCAACAACTGTCAAACGAAAACTCCTTAGGCAATTGAAAAAATAATATAAGCAAGAGAAAGAAATAAAAACTGCATATTGACGAGTTATTGTCAGCAATAGTATCTTGGGATCATTCCGTACAGCAACAATCTTCGAAAAAGAATGGGTAAGATAACGTCCGTTCGATAAAAATCAGCTGATTTGTCAGCAATCAAACCTAATATGTCAGCAATCTGACCATCGTTTCAGCCGGATATTAGCATCTTTGCACCAAGCTTTACAAGTATAAAGCACATATTACGTTTAACCTTTAAAATGCTAAAACGATGAAAAAAGTAGCACTATTCCTATTTTTATCCGTTTGCTTCGCGCAACAATCCTGTTCGTCGGATTCTGTTGGAACGGAACCAGAGGAAAATCCACAAGACATTCTTTTTAAAGACGATTTCAACTTTTTCGACGAAAAAGTATGGACGAAAGAAACTCATGAACCCGGTTGGACCAATCAAGAGCTACAGGCATACGATGCCGCTCATGTATCGGTTGGAAAGGACGGGGATAAATCGGTTCTGATTCTTACCGCCGAACGCAAAGGGAATAAAATCTACTCCGGCAGGATCAATTCAAAAGGGAAAAAGAGTTTCAAGTATCGCAAGATAGAAGCAAGTATCAAGCTTCCCAAGACTAACGGCGGACTGTGGCCTGCGTTCTGGATGATGGGAGATAACGACAAAGAATGGCCGGCATGCGGGGAAATCGACATTATGGAAATGGGAGAACAGAGCGGAATGGCTGCGGGCGATTCGGAAAAACAAGTGAACACCGCCATTCACTATGGTCCCAGCGCAGCGGCTCACGAACAGCAATACTACAAAGCCAATGTTGCCAACAGCCTGCAAGACGGCAATTATCACACCTACTCTCTGGATTGGGATGAAAACAGCCTGACAATATCCGTCGACAACGTCAAGTTTCATACGTTCGACATTAGCTCGAACAATTACTTCCACGACAACTTCTACATTCTGTTCAACCTCGCCGTGGGAGGTGCGTTTACAGGGATTACCGACATTAATAAACTGACGGGACTGAGAGACGGCCAGAAAGTGAATATGTACATCGACTGGGTGAAAATATTATAGGAATCTTAAATATATATGCTATGAATATGAAAAAATGTAAGTATCTACTGTTTTGCGGAACACTCACCCTTTGGATGGCGGGAAGTTTCCAGCAAGTGTATGCAGCAACGGAACCAAGTTCCCAGGCTGTTCAACAACAAAGCAACAAGGTAACCGGAAAAGTGAGCGATGCCACCGGTCCCATCATTGGAGCTTCCGTAGTGGAGAAAGGAACTGCCAACGGAACGATTACCGATCTGGATGGAAATTTCAGTTTGAATGTAAAAGCCGGAGCTACGCTCGTTGTCAGCTACGTGGGTTATAAATCCGAAGAGGTGAAAGCGGGAAGAGGCCCTTTGAACATCACCTTGAAAGAGGATGCCAAAGCATTGGATGAAGTGGTGGTTACCGCCCTTGGCATTAAAAGAGAGCGCAAAGCGTTGGGTTACGGCATTGATGAAGTGAAAGGCGAAGCTTTGACCAAAGCCAAAGAAACGAATCTCATCAACTCCATGGCAGGACGTGTGCCGGGCTTGGTAGTCAGCCAGACTGCCGGTGGTCCTTCCGGTTCTACACGTGTCATTCTGCGAGGCAGTACCGAAATGACCGGCAATAACCAGCCTCTTTATGTAGTGGACGGTGTACCTTTGGACAACACCAATTTCGGCAGTGCCGGTACAAACGGAGGCTTCGACTTGGGCGATGGTATTTCGAGCATCAATGCCGATGACGTAGAAAACATGTCGGTATTAAAAGGCCCTGCAGCGTCCGCGCTTTATGGCAGCCGTGCCAGCCATGGTGTTATCTTGATTACAACCAAGCGAGCCAACAAAGATAAAATCAGCGTGGAATATAACGGAACGCTGACTTTCGACACCCAACTCGCCAAATGGGACGAAGTGCAACAGATATACGGTATGGGAAGCAACGGTACTTATAGCTATGATGCCATATCCAACACGAACAAGAGTTGGGGCCCCAAAGCGGACGGTTCAAACATGCTGAAGTATTTCGACGGCGTGGAACGTCCTTTCCTGATTGTCCCCGACAATACGTCCAACTTCTTCCGTACAGGTATCACCGCTACCAACTCCGCCATCATAGGTGTGAACAGCGGAAAAACCGGCATTCGCTTCACCTATACGGACATGCGCAATAAAGATATTGTTCCCCAGACACACATGAGCCGTGACATTTTCAACCTGCGTGCCAATACGTCTGCGGGAAAGGTAGACTTGGATTTCAGCGTCAACTATACACGGGAGGATGTAAAGAACCGTCCGGCTCTGGGCGACAGCAAGTCCAATATCGGTAAAAACCTGATGACTCTCGCCACCACCTACGATCAGGAATGGCTGCAAACCTATCAGACTGCCGACGGCGAATATTCCAACTGGAACGGTATGGATCCCTACAATGTGAATCCGTATTGGGATATCTATAAGAATTTCAATAAATCCAAGAAAGATTTGTTCCGCATGAATGGCAAGGCCGTATGGAACGTCGACCAACATCTGAAACTTCAAGCAACACTGGGTGCCGAACTCAACTGGTTCACATTCGATGATTACAAAGCGCCTACCACTCCCGGATTCGAAGCCGGAAGACTTCAAAACAGCGCTTTCCGCAACCGCATGTACAACTTTGAAGTGTTGGCTCTCTACAACAACCATTGGGGTGATTTCGATTTCAACGCTACGTTAGGCGGCAATATATATAAGGTAAACAACCAGACCACTGTTACCACCGCTCAAGACATGAAGATACGCGATGTCCCTTCATTGACGAGCTTCAACGAGATCAGTGTAGTGCCCGGCAGTTACCGCAAGCAGATTAATTCGGTCTACGGAGCAGTGAATGTGGGATGGAAACACATGCTTTACCTCGATGCTACGTTGCGTGGCGACCAATCATCTACTCTTCCTATTGGCAACAACATGTATATGTATCCTTCTTTCTCCGGTAGCTTTGTGTTCTCCGAACTGACAAAACTGGGTGACCTCCTGCCTTACGGAAAATTACGTATGTCATGGGCACAAGTGGGTAGCGATACCGACCCTTATCAATTGGGACTTGTCTATACAAAATCCAAATATGCTTATCCCGGATATACCATCGGATATATCGATAACGGAACCATCCCCAACAAAGACTTGAAACCAACCAAGACAAACTCCGTGGAAATGGGATTGGAATTGAAGTTCCTGAAGAACCGCATCGGGCTGGATTTCACCTACTATTCTCAAATCAGTAAAAACCAGATTATGGGAATGGCAAGTTCCTGGACAACCGGTTATAACTATCGCTTGATCAATGCCGGCAAGATAGAAAACAAAGGTATTGAGATTGCCCTCAGCACACGACCGATTCAAACACGCGATTTCTCTTGGGATATTAATCTGAACTTCTCCAAGAACAGTAACAAGGTAAAAGAACTGGATGGTGAATCGGATATGTTTGAACTGGAAAAGGCGACTTGGCTCGACGTTCAGATAGCCGCTAAGGTAGGTGAAAACTTTGGTTCTATTGTGGGTCCGGACTTCCAACGAAATGAAAAAGGAGATATTCTGATTGACCCGCAAACCGGCCTGCCGCAATATGACAAGAGCAACCACGTATTGGGTAATGCTTCTTGGGACTGGACAGGTGGATTGCTCACCAACTTTACTTACAAGAATCTCTCACTGGTGGCGGTATTCGACGT
The DNA here is from genome assembly GCF_009193295.2 of Bacteroides luhongzhouii. Taxonomy (NCBI): domain Bacteria; kingdom Pseudomonadati; phylum Bacteroidota; class Bacteroidia; order Bacteroidales; family Bacteroidaceae; genus Bacteroides; species Bacteroides luhongzhouii. Next base: position 1,096,270 of record NZ_CP059973.1, read on the forward strand.
GAAAGTAGGCGCCGACCTCTATTCTATGTCTGCCCGTGCCGCCCACGAATCGGGTAAAAGTCCCGAGACACTAGCAGGACGCGACGCCTGGTATCGCTCGGAAGAAGAAAGATTAGCAGCCGGCATTGCAAAAGGATCCGATAACTGGAAGCCGACAGGTGGATTCGTTGCTCCGGGTGTCATCGACAACGGTGATGGAACTTATCGCCCCAACGACATCTACATCAATCCGGAAGACTACTGGATGAGCGTTTGCCGAAATGCACCTTCTATGTTTGTTTATGACAACTCATACGTGAAATGCCGTGAACTGACGTTGAGCTATAATGTACCCAAATCCTGGCTAAAGAATGTAGTAAGCGGGCTGACTGTTTCGTTCGTTGCGCGTAATCCGTTCATCGTATGGAAGAATATCCCGAATATCGACCCGGATTCCAACTACAACAATACCACCGGTATGGGACTTGAATATGGTTCGTTGCCTTCACGCAGAAGCTATGGTTTTAACGTAAATGTGAAATTCTAAAAAGATATATCATGAGACAATCTAAATACATCACAATCCTCACGATGGCATGTGCCCTGTTTTTCGCTTCTTGCAGCGACGAATACATGGAAAACATGAATACCGACCCTTCCAAGGCCGCTACCATCGACCCGAATGCGCAGCTCACCACTGCCCAACTGCAAACGTACGGAGACCTTAGTATGATGGAAATCTACCGTAACTACCATTATGCGTTCACCCAACAACTGATGGGGTGCTGGAACACCACCAACTACGGCGGACGCCATACGTTGGACAATAATGAGATGAGCCGTATCTGGACATCGTTCTACACTCAATCCCTGAAGAATATCATTGACGCTCAATATCGCACAGCCGAAGATGCAGAGAAAGTGAACATCAACTCCGTGCTCCGCATCTATCGGGTTTACCTCATGTCTATCGTCACGGACACTTACGGAGACGCTCCTTTCAGTGAAGCCGGACTAGGATTCCTCGAAGGAAAATTCAATCCGAAGTATGATAAGCAGGAAGATATTTACAACACTTTCTTTCTGGAGCTGGAAGATGCCGTCAATAAAATCGATCCGACCAAAGATAAAGTGACAGGCGATCTCATCTATGCCGGCGACGTAACTAAATGGCAACAATTGGCAAACTCGCTTCGCCTTCGTTTTGCCATGCGAATCTCCAATGTCAATCCGACAAAGGCACAAACGGAATTTGAAAATGCTCTAACTGCCAATGGTGGTGTGATAACGGACGCCTCAAGCGATGCGCTCATCAAATACATGACAATAGCATTTAGTTTCGGACAAGAAGCTTACTCTGATTATCGCGGAAATTCATTGTCGCAGTTGTTGTTCGGTAACGACCCCGCTAATAATCCAAGTTACCTTTGTTCCACCTTCTTTAATCAGTTATACAATTCCGGCGATCCCCGCACGTTCAAAATTTCCCGCTGCTATTACGACGGACTGATGAGTGCCACCAGTCCCGACAATCGTGTCGACATCACCCAAGAAATGATTGACAAAGGGATTGCTTTCAGTCCGCGCGACCCGGGTGCCTACTCGTGGGAACCATGGCCTACGGGTTACGATAGCGATATTTGTGCCGCGTTAGCCGTTAACAATCCTTCCGTTACAGCAACTATGGCTCGTGAAGTGGAACCTAAACTTGCCAATAATTTCCAAAGAAGCGACAATCCGGGCGTAGTGATGACTTCAGCAGAAGTGAAATTCCTGATGGCGGAAGCTACCGTGAAAAAATGGAACGTCGGCAGTGTTTCGGCAGAAGATCTTTACAAGCAAGGAGTGCGTGCGGCGATGGATTTCCTGACAGACAACTATGATTGCACAGCTACTACCGATGCAGAGTTTGATGCATTCATCCAAGATAAAGGAGCGTTCGGACATACAGACAATCAGAAACTTGAAGCCATCAATACACAGGCATGGATTCTTCACTTCACCAATCCTGCCGAATGTTGGGCAAACGTACGTCGTTCCGGTTATCCGAAGTTGAAATCACCGGCGGAATACGGGTTCGGACAATACCTCACCGGTGGAACGGAAATTCCGGTACGTCTATGCTATCCTGTATTGGAATCTTCCTATAATAAGAAAAACTACAATGAAGCCATCGAGCGCATGGGAGGAACAGATAATTGGCACAGCCTTCTGTGGTGGGATACTGAAAACTAACTATTAAACAATCATCCATTATGAAAAAGATATATATTGCACTATTTGCCCTACTCGCTGTAGGCTCCATATTTACTGCATGCACTGACGAAGAACCGTTCGCTACGGTGACAGAGAATGATGATCCGCATATCCTTGACCCGGTATTTCCTGATAGAACGAACGGTCAATTGGCTACATTCGCCAACATCAGCCGGGATGCGAACTTATCCATCGCGCTGACCGTGACTCCGAAAGATTACACCACAGTAACCTGGTTCATTGATGGGCAGGAAGTAGAATCGGGTACCGACTCCGACAAGGAAATCAACCGCAGTCTGAAAGCCGGTACGTATAATTTGAAAATAGAAGTAGAAACCGTGAAAGGGAAGAAGACTTCCCGTGAAGGATTAGTGGTGGTCAAACCATTGGCTGATGACCCTCAATCTAAGGAAGTTGCCTTTGAGAGAATTGTATCTCCCGGCAAGACTGCCCGTTTATATGGCAATAATCTACAGAAGGTAACGGCCATCCTCCTGGGAGGAAATACGATTACCGATCCCACTTATGTTGAATCGGCAGATGAGAATTATCTGGAATACACCGTTCCGACAGGCGTAAGCGAAGGCGATTACCGCATCGTTCTGCAAGATGCCGACAGCAATGAATATGGGGCCGACATGGTGAAAGTAACCAATGCTTCCCTTATCATTTCGGGAGCTAACCGGGCTACGGCCAACGTGGACTGGACCATTTCCGGTATCAATCTTGAAAACATCGCTTCTCTAACTATCGGCGGGCAGACGGTGTCTCAATTCAGCAACCAATCTTCTACGGAAGTTACGCTGACTTGTCCGGATTTGTCTGACGGAAGCTATACGATGACAGGTAAAACCCGTAGCGGAGAGGCTGTACAGTTCTTGAACGATAATGTTACAACTACCGAACAGACTGTTACCGTATCTACCGAAATAACGCTTTGGTCGGGACACCATTACGTTTCGTGGGATAAGCCGGACGGTGACCCCAACAAGAGTTTCGGTCTGATTCCGAAGGATGTGTTTGCCGGTATCACAGCCGGATCAACACTGAAAGTAGTCTACTCCATAGAACCGACTGCCGAATATCATCAGATGCAACTTGCCACAGGTTGGTGGGGTGGCCTGGCAGATAAGATAGAATTTACGGAAAACGGTGAATACACACTGGTGCTGACACAGGATATACTGAATAAGATTCAAACTGAAGATGGATTCTTATGTACGGGACATGGCTATTATGTGGATTTGGTAACCGTGAAATAATTATCCTAAGTAAGTTTAAAAATCATTCATGCCATGAGTATCTGTCATTCTTCGGGTTAAAGCCCTCTGAATGGCAGATTACATAAACGATACTACTTAAAAAACAAATCATAATGAAACTAAGAAATATTATATTAATGACCGCATCTATCGCAATGACTGCCTGTTCCAAACAGGCAGTTCCCACTGCCATTCCTGAAGACGCAAAAATTGAACAACAAGTGGAAGAGCTTCTATCAAAGATGGATCTTGACGCCAAGATAGGGCAAATGACCGAGCTTGCTATTGATGTATTAGGAGAGACGATAAATGGAGAATTCCAATTGGACGAGGCAAAACTCCACAAAGCGATTGCCGAATATAAGGTAGGTTCGTTTCTCAATGCTCCCGGCCCGGTAGCACAAAGCCCGGAAAAGTGGAACGAGATTATCAGTCGAATACAAGAACTGTCGATGACGGAGATTGGTATTCCATGTATCTACGGCCTGGATCAGAATCATGGTACTACCTATACATTGGGCGGCACGCTCTTTCCTCAGAACATCAATATGGGTGCTGCATTCAATCCCGAATTGACCTACGAAGCGGCACGTGTAACAGCTTATGAGACAAGAGCAAGCAATTGCCCCTGGACATACTCCCCCACTGTCGATATGGCGCGCGATCCCCGTTGGCCACGTGTGTGGGAAAACTATGGAGAAGACTGTTTAGTCAATGCCATTATGGGTAGCATTGCTGTCCGAGGCTTTCAGGGAGATGACCCTAACCATATTCCCGCCGACCGAATTGCTACATCCGTAAAACATTACATGGGATACAGCATGCCACGTACCGGTAAAGACCGCACGCCGGCTTATATATCGGTTTCCGAACTGCGTGAGAAATGTTTTGCACCGTTCAAGGCTTGTGTGGAAGCAGGTGCACTGACTATAATGGTCAACAGTGGTTCCATCAACGGAAAGCCTGTACATGCCGACCGCGAACTCCTCACACAATGGCTGAAAGAGGACTTGGGATGGGACGGAATGTTGATCACCGACTGGGCGGACATCAACAATCTTTATACCCGCGAACATGTGGCGGCGGACAAAAAAGAAGCCATCGAAATGGCAATCAATGCAGGTATAGACATGGCTATGGAACCATATGATCTCAATTATTGTACATTACTAAAAGAGTTAGTACAAGAGAAGAAAGTGCCCATGAGCCGCATCGAAGATGCCGTCCGCCGGGTGCTTAGACTTAAATTGCGTCTGGGTCTGTTCGATCATCCGAATACCTTGCTGAAGGATTATCCTCTCTTCGGCAGCAAGGAGCATGCGCTTATCGCACTTCATGCAGCCGAAGAATCGGAAATATTGCTAAAAAATAAAGATAATATTCTTCCGCTTCCTCAAGGAAAAAAGATATTGGTAACCGGTCCGAACGCCAACTCCATGCGTTGCTTGAACGGCGGTTGGAGCTATTCGTGGCAAGGACATCTGACCGATAGATTTGCCGACAAATATAACACCATTTACGAAGCAATCTGCAACAAATTCGGAGTCGATCATGTCCGTTTGGAACAGGGCGTAACCTACAAACCCGAAGGGGCTTACATGGAAGAAAATGAACCGGAGATTGAGAAAGCTGTGACCGCCGCCCGCAACGTGGATATTATTATCGCCTGCATCGGTGAAAATTCATATTGCGAAACACCCGGTAATCTTTCAGAACTTGCCATCTCCGCCAACCAAAGCAAACTGGTAAAGGCACTTTCCGCTACGGGAAAACCGATCATCCTGATACTCAATGAGGGTCGTCCCCGCATTATCAACGACTTGGAGCCATTGGCTGATGCTATTATTGACATTCTATTACCCGGAAACTATGGTGGCGACGCATTGGCGAACATTCTGGCAGGAGACGTAAACCCTAGTGCCAAGATGCCTTACACATATCCGCGACACGAGGCAGCACTGACCACCTACGATTATCGGGTGAGCGAAGAGATGGACAAAATGGAAGGAGCTTACGACTATAATGCGGTAGTTTCCGTTCAATGGCCTTTCGGATACGGATTGAGCTACACCACTTTCGAATACAGCAACTTCCAAACAGACAAATCTTCATTTACCACGGGAGATGAATTGCGCTTTTCCGTAGACGTAACCAATACCGGTAAATATGCCGGAAAAGAAGTCGTCATGCTGTTCAGTAGTGATCTTGTGGCTTCGCTTACTCCCGAAAACCGTAGGTTACGGGCTTTCAAAAAGGTGGAACTGCAACCGGGCGAAACCCAAACTGTCACTCTATCCATCAAAGGCAGCGACTTGGCTTTTGTCAATTCCGATGGGCAATGGATACTGGAACAAGGGGATTTCCGTATGCAATGCGGAAATCAAACGCTGAATATTATATGCAAGTAAACAGAATACACCCATTAATGGATCAACCCGAAAAGCCGATTGTTTTTTGGGTTGTTTCTGTACAATACTGAATATACTTTTTAGGCACGGAATCCGTGTAATCCGTGCCTAAATTTATTATATAAACTAATTAGATGACATACCCATTATAAAGGATATTCCTCAAAAGCATACAAAATGGTAGATAAATAACGTTCACCTGTATCGGGTAATAATGCAACAATCATTTTCCCTGCATTTTCCGGTCGCTTCGCCAGTTCCGTAGCAGCATATACGGCTGCGCCTGAAGATATGCCTACCAACAAACCTTCCTGTTTGGCTAATTCACGACTCGTACGAATGGCATCGTCATTCTGCACCTGAATAATCTCATCTACGATAGAAGCCTTGTACGTTTTAGGAACAAACCCTGCACCGATTCCCTGAATCTTATGCGGCCCTGGCTTTCCTCCCGAGAGTACCGGAGAATCAGAAGGTTCTACTGCCACGATCTTTATACTCGGATCACGCATCTTCAGCGCTTCCCCTACACCGCTAACTGTCCCGCCAGTACCTACTCCGGCTACAAAGATATCGACTTTCCCCTCGGTATCTCTCCATATTTCCAGACCAGTAGTTCGTAAATGCATGGCGGGGTTAGCAGGATTCTCAAATTGTTGCAAGATGACAGCTCCCGGAGTGACAGCCTTCAGTTCTTCAGCCTTGGCAATAGCTCCTTTCATACCATCGGCACCAGGAGTCAATACTAATTCCGCACCTAAAGCTTTCAGAAGATTACGCCGTTCGATACTCATGGTATCGGGCATCGTCAGAATCAGTTTATAGCCTTTAGCTGCCGAAACAAAAGCCAATCCCACACCGGTATTTCCGCTGGTCGGTTCAATAATAGTTGCTCCGGAATGCAAAATACCTTTCGTTTCAGCATCCTCAATCATAGCCAATGCTATGCGGTCCTTCACGCTTCCAGCCGGATTAAAAGATTCAATCTTTACAATCAAACGAGCTTTCAGGTCGTTACTTGTATTATAGTTACTAAGTTCCAATAACGGAGTGTTACCTACCAAATCCGTCAATTTTCTTGCTATCTTTTCCATATATATCTGTTTTAAATTTCTCTTGTTTTAATATATGACAAAGATAGTGCGGATTCTGTTCAGGGTAAATACCACATATGTGGTAAATTCATACCACACATGTCTGACTTCCTGCCAGATATTATATTAAGAAATCAGCTCTCATAGGGCTGAATGTATCAATCAATACACCTGCTTCCAGACAAACACATCCATGAGGCTGGTCAGGTTCTACATAATAACCATCACCTGTAGAGAGAATTTCTTTCCGATCGCCAATGGTCAACTCAAACTTACCGCTTGCGACATAAGTAGCTTGGCTATGATAATGTTGATGCATAGAACCGACGGCACCTTTCTCAAATTCCACTTTCACCATCATCAGTTGCCCGTCATACCCCATTATCTGGCGGCGGATTCCCGGAGCCGGTTTATCCCAATCCAATTCTTTCTCAAACTGAAAAGCATCACTGCGTGTTTTCATCTTCCAATCTATTATTATTTATAACTATATTATTTGAATTTCTTCACATAATCTGCAATCAGATAACATGCCGGGCCGAGTACTTGACCATGATCGAATCCTTGCATTTCATACAAAGTCACTTTCTTGTTACCTATACTTTTCAAGACAGCTTCCAGCAGCGCATTTTCTTCATACCTTGCCGCCATTTCCAGATGCTTGTCCCCCGTAATCAGCACAAGAGGAGCCGTTTCCTTACGAGCCTTATTTACTGGAGCATACTCGTCAACCACCGGAATGCCGTCAGGCAAACCGCGTTCCTTACGAATAGTGAAATGTGTCACCGTCTGGCCACTAACCGGAAGATAAGCAGCCACACTATCGGCATCTGCCCCGTATGCTGCCATATACTTTTTATCCATTGCCAGAATCAACGAAAGATAACCTCCCGCAGAATGACCGGAAACAAAAATATGATCCTTACGACCACCATACTTTTCAATATTCTTGAAAACCCATGCCACAGCTTCAGCCGCATCTTCGATATAAGCCGGATTCTTTGCTTTCGGACTCAAACGGTAATTCACCGCCACTACTGCAAACCCTTGTTCTCTCAATTCTTTGGGGACAAATTTATTTCCACCTTCCATACCACCACCGTGAAACCAAACGATAGTTGAGAAGTCCTTCTTGTTTTCAGGATAATAAATATCCAGTTTACAACGTTCCAGACGATAGGTGTCCGTTTCGGAACCGGAGATATAAGATATATCTTTGTCGGTACGATAAACATTTTGTGCTTGAGCAATGCAAGTACAAAGCAAAAAGAGAAGAAGGCAAATCTTTTTCATGATCTTATTTATTTCAGTATTTCGTATTCTTTTCCAATAAGCAGTAACCAACCAATTTGCTGTCCGGACTCATCATCTCACATAAAACATCGGCTGGCAACTACCTTGATATATGACTATCCATGTTTCTTTTAAAATGCAATATTACGAAATTCTGATAAAAAATAGTCCTTCTACATACAGCTAATTCTGTTTATGCAGAAAATTAGTCTTATGTATATGGAAGTATATAAAAAGCGATAGCATTAGTGTTTATCATTTCACATTCATTCCTTCAGCCATTGTATACATATCCGGCAAATCGGCAGAGAAAAGCGAAACCGGACTTTCATACATCTTTATAAAACTCTTTTCAGAGGCATGTCCTTTAAATACAGAATAGAAATGCGACTCACTTTCACTAGGATCATATTTGTTTCTCCACATCACAATCATGCTGACAAACTGTCCTGTAGCAGGGGTAAGAATTTGCTGTGTCCAATAGTTTTTCTCTGGAACCCCATCACGTTGAATACCCTCTACTCCGGTTTCTGTAACCCCGCACGGTTTTTTTAGTTCTTTCGACAGACGAGACAAGGTATTCATATTGGTGGTCAGCACAACCGGACTCAATCCATGATAAGAATCCATTCCTAAAAAATCCACATAATCATTGCCGGGCCATCTGAATAGGAAGTTCTCACGTCCCTGCACAGAATCTATTTGCGGGGAAATCGCATAGATAAGGTTATGCACATTTTTTGTGTCCCGCAAATAATTGACTGTAAACTTCCAAAAGGAAGTAAATTCATCACTGGTAGTACATGAACTCCCCCACCACGACCATGTTTGGGTATGCTCATGATAAGGGCGGAAAATGACCGGAACCAATTCACCATTCTTACCTTTCAGATTCAGTGCAAAATCCGCCAAACGATCCAGCCAAGTTTTAAATTTAAGATGTGTAGGACTTCCCTCTTTAAGAATCTCCTTCACAACCTCATTACTGGAATTATCCCATGAATCACCTCCGGTCAACGGATTATTCAGATGTGCACATGCAATAAGTACCTCGCCACGCTCATAAGCCTCTAAAGCGACTCTTTTACGAATTTCATTTTCCGGGTTCTGATAACGATCATCCATTATTTCAGCAACATCAAAACTGAAAACCGCCGGATAGTCACCACAAACATCATGAGTGTCGGAACGTCCTTCCTCATTATACCATTTACGACCATACCAAAGATCATCATGATGTCCGAACATGAAACCTTTTGACTGAATAGCCCAAAGATTAGAATACAAGGCTTTAGTCTCGAAAGTCGCGTTTTTATCTACAATAGAAAGTTCCTTCACTTCTTCATATTCCGGATAAAGCGCCGATACCTCTTCCACATCACTACAACTCATAAAAACGGATGCTAATCCGATCAGAAGTATATTGATTTGCTTTTTCATAATTATCTGTCTTTTAATCTATATTCGTTAATAAAATAAAACTTTGAGCCTTGAGGATAGTCTGATAAGTTACATCAACTGTTAATCCTGTCTGAACAGGAACGGGGTGTCCTTCATTGTTAGTTTGCCTATTCCCTTCTTCATATACATATAAAGAAACATTCTTGAGAGCAGCAGGCAAAGAAATATCCAAAGATCGATCCTCGTCTCCTATATTAAGGGCAGCAAAAACATATTTTCCTTGATATTCTCCCGCAGCCGCATAAACACCTTTCGTGCGATCAAGCGTTGTTTTAAGGATATTAGAACCAGTCGGGAAATAACGACACATCAATGACCAGGTATAGTACCACGGACGGATTTCTTCCTGCGAAGGATCATTGAAAGTTTCTTCTCCTAAGATATTCCACATTCCCCACAGCTTAATATCTTCCGTCTTACCAGAATCACCGCTGCTGTGCATTGCGTCATCCAACATCCAGGCAGCTATTCCCGAATATCCTCCATTCATTACCTCCATACAGAGCAATGGCATATCAAGACCATAAAAATAGTCGTATACCAACATATTAGAATCTGTACCTTTAGTAAACGGATGACCTTCGACACGCCGGTTATACTCTTTCATTAACAACGAATCTGCTTCACGCCCGTATTTGTAGCCAGCCTCTCCCAACACAATCTTTTTACCAGCAGGAATAAATTCCTTATGACGAGCCAGAATCTCCGCATATTGCCCTGAACGTACTTCATGTTGTCCGGGATAGGCATGAATATCGTAAATACCGATGTGCGAATCCAAGTCGGTAGCCGCCTGTTTCACCCATCCTGCCGCGTCAAATGGAGAAGACGGATTCTTATAATCAACGACTGCATCAGGTCCGGCAAACTGCACTTTGCCGTCTAGCCCGGGATATTCTTTCATCTTATCCGCAAAACGGAGTAACATGGATTTCCACAGGTCGTAGTCGCCGTCAGTTGAAGCCCAGTTCCCATCAGGTTCATTGAAGATCACAAAATATTTGATACAGGAAAAACCAAGGTCATTGACCAGATAATTCAGGTAATCGACAGACATATCCACCCAACATTGTTCATCCTTCATTGCCCAAGTAGGGGGATTATATTCACCATACATCACCACAATATTATGATCTGTACAATACTGCAACAAGCGGGAAAGTGACTCTATATTACGTGTTTTATCATACTTTCCCGTCTGCGGATCATAATAACGAAAAGGACTGTTAATCATACAACGCACATACCCCATACGCATAAAGTCAAGGCGTTTAAACAATTTCTGCCAGTCTTCGTCAGAAACGGAGGTTCCCCATGACTCGGCTTCATCGTAAGGGTCCCACTCCACGCCATTTCCTATGTAACCGGAAGTAACAACCTCTTGAGACACATTTACTGTCAGCCGGTTGTCAGAGTGCGTACATGAAATAAGCAACATCCCCACCACAAAAATTCCTATTATTGTTTTTAAATTCATCATTCTGGTTTTAATAATCGTAATTAGTATACACTATCAGTGATTCCGCCGGCATAGTCACTGTCTCTCCTTTTTCAAGGTGAAGAATCAAGTTCTCATCATTCGGCAAAAGGAAATGATCTCCTTTCTGTCTCAACGTACCGTCTGAATATATGAACTTTTTACAACCTGACAGAGAAGGAAGAACATTACTTTTTAATTTTACCGTTTTCGGACTATCAGAAACATTCACCAGAGCAATCATATATTTCCCATCTTTTCCTGATACGGCAGCCTTTACAAAAGGTTCTCCGGTGGTGTCTGTTCTATAAACCGCAGTTCCGGCAGGCATATACCTAGTCAGTAACGACCAAGCATAATACCACGGACGGACGTTTTCCTCTTCTGCTCCGAAACATTCTTCACCGAATATATTCCAAAATCCCCAAATCTTCAGTTTGTCAGGTGCTTCATTAGAGTGCATGGCATCATCCAGCATCCAGGCAATGGAACCTGAAAAACCAGTATTGACAGTCTGAATAAGAGCATCTGCCATATCTGTTCCATACATATAGTCATAAACAAACATTTGCGAATCTTCCAACGAGGCGTTAACTTTACTCTTGGCTCTATGAATATTCTCCTTCTGATACAAAGAATCAGCCTTTTCTACGAATTTAAAACCAATTTCTCCCATCACGATTTTCTTTCCTTCAGGAATTTTCTCTTTATAGGCAGCAATAATATCTGCATATTCTCCAGAATTAACAGTAACTTTAGACGGATAAGTATGGATATCGTAAAGTTCTATTTGTTCGTTCAACTGTACTGTACAACTATCTATCCATCCTGTCTCCGCTTTGTCCCATATAGCAATGTCCGGACCGACGATACCAACTTCTCCGGTCAGGTCAAATTCTTTCATATATTGATAAAACTGCCGGACAGATGATGCCCAAAGAGAGAAACTCTTATTAGTGGCAGCCCAATAACCATTCGGCTCATTCACCAAATTGTAATAGCGGATACAAGAATATCCTTTATTATGAACCAGATAATCAACCAAGGCAGCTGCATGACGAAGACTTTGACTGTCAATCTCTGCTTCGCGGGCACGAATGACACTCCATCCCCAATCTCCGAACATGACAGTTACATTACGACTCTGGCAATAGTCTAACATTTTAGATAATACTCCCATCCCCCGTTCCGGCACCAATCTCCCCTGGTCAACAAACGAAGAAGTATTAATCATGATACGAATAAACTGCGGACGCATAAAATCAAGTCTGTCATACAGTTTCTCCCAATCGGCTTCCGAAATAGTTAGTTTACCTTTGCCATAATCCAGTTGATAAGGATCCCATTGCGCCCCATTGCCTATATAGCAATCATTTAGCACCGTTTCCGTATCTATGGTGATTATCACATCCTGTTCTCTCGTAGAACAGGATGCAAAAAAGGCTATAAAAAAAATAAAGAAGTATTTCTTCATATTTTATCATCCATTAGTTAATCCTCATTTTTTGTCACGAGTACAAAGAACTTACGTGCCTGTTTAGCAAACACATCATAATCAGTATAAATATAGGTCCACTCATCCACACCATTGATTTGGAAAGAGAAAGCATTATTCGGCAAAGTTACCGTATTGGTATAGCCTCCACCCTGGAATAATGTATAAGTTCCCGGATTTTCGAGTACAGCAGTCGATTCATTTCCGTCCGAATCAATAAAGGTAATGGTACCTAAACTGTAATTACGAATCCAACGGCTTTCTCCTACTGGGATTTTCCGATAATACTTTTTCAAATCAATATCCGTCTTATCTGCCGGATTAGAAGAACCTTTAAATATAAAATCTGCATATTTCCCGTCAGGTCCGGCAGCATTTATACATTTCCCGGATGTGTTTCCATCATCTGTAATATTCTCCATAATAAAGGTCAGTGTATTGTCATACTCTTTTTCCGGGGAATATTCATCATACCAGCACCATGATTTGTCCATAAACGGATAAACTCTTCCGCCACCCCATTCCGGACCTGTGCCACCATAAATAATCAGATTATTAATCGACCATGTACCTTCCAGACTTTCACGGAATTCATTCACATAGATCGTATATTCACGTGTTTTTCCAGTTGCGGAAGTTACAGTAAGAACCGATTTCCGCTCCGGATTACTAAAATCCAATGTACTGCCTTTACCTGCAGAAGCTGTGGCTTGATACGACAATTCGATAGATTCTATTTCAACTTTCGACAAATCAGGAATAGCCCCCACATTAAGGGTTACGGTAACTTCCCCGGTTGTATCATCAATGCGTTCAATTTCAGCCTGTCCTACCTGATTCTTGAATTTAAGACTCGTTACAGACCTCTCGTTATTCCATCCTCCATCATTCAAATCATCCTGCATGTCTTTCACACAAGATTGCATTACCCCTATACAAAGGATAAACAGTATGTATTTTAATAGTTTATTCATAGCTCACGATTTTTTATTATTCTCTTAAACTTGGATTAAGATTAATCTCGGTTTGCGGCAACGGATAGAAAGAATATTGACTTTCATTTAGTCCGGCATCCTTCACTTCTTTGATTTCTCCAATCCTGCCCCAACGACGAATATCGTACATACGATCTCCTTCAAAAGCCATTTCAAACTTACGTTCTTCATATACTTTCTCCCGGAATTCATCTATCGGCAACCCTGGAGTCAAATCTCCCAATCCTGCCCTATGTCTGATAAAGTTTATCAGTTCATAAGCTTTGGTAGTCGGGCCGGCAGCTTCGGCATACACCATAGCAATGTCAGTAAAACGAATGAGAAAGGGGCGTGTACTAGTCTTATCCCCATCAAATTTGGGATCGATGTATTTCCGGCAGAAAGGGTATTCAAAATCACCGCCATCCGGTTTCCATTCCGCTTTTACCGTTCCATCTTCGTTATACACCTTGTCCACAATGAGATCTTTCTTACGCAAATCGTTTCCATCAAACTCATTATAAAAATTCACTTCCGTACGATATTCTCCCCAACCGTCATGAGATTTTATATATTCATTTTTGTCTCCTTGCTTGATCCAGATAGTAGCACCCTCAATATAAGGAAGGAACATTTTGGATATCTTAGAATATTGTCCTTCTGCCTCTCCCGTTCTATCCATAGACATCAAGAAAATATTTTCTTTACCGGCAAAGTTCTCTACATCATAAATCTTGAGCAAATCACTTTCAAACCCATATGTATTCTGCGGATAATCCGGATCTAATCCTAATACTCTTCCCGCGTAAGTCACAGCATCCTGATAGAGAGAATTAACATCTTTCGCCATTTCCTTGTACAAAGGCACATTATTTGCTTTGGCAGAAGCTGCATATAAATAGATTTTAGCTAACAAAGCCTGTGCGCCGACCCTATCGATACGTCCCATTATAGGAGCAGAGTATATAGGTAACAATTCTTCCGCTTTTTTACAATCGTCAATCATCAAATCATAAATTTCATCCATGTTATTTGCCAAAGGAGTACCAGTTTGTGACAGCGTCTCCACTACTCCATAATGCATCGGTATCAAACCGAAGTTACGTGAAAGACAGAAGTAATTATATGCACGTAAAAAATAAGCTTCACCCAAATACTGATCTTTTAGCTTGGAATCAATATCCGTACCCGGCATCTTCTTAATGACAGCATTCGCCCGATTAATAGCTATGAATGAGTATTTAAAGAAATTGACCAAAGTAGCATTGGTATCAAAGTTATCAATTCTCCACAGATTCAAGGCACGATTATCAACGGAGGCATCTCCTTTAGTAGTCATAATTTCAGTAGGCATATCACCGATGAAATAAAGAGCACGTGAATACTCGATGTAGGTAAGAGTAGCGTAAGCGTAATGAATAGCTGCCATTGCATCCCCCTCTGTTTTATAGAAGTTGTCTTCGGAATAGAATCCGTAAGGCTCTTCATCAAGACTGCAACCGGAAAAGCCCAGGATACAGCTTATTAAAATGAAAGTGTATATATTTTTTTTCATATCATTTAATTTAGAATGTTATATCAAGACCTACTGTCCATTTTCTCAAGCGAGGATATCCACCGGAATAAATTCCGTTTTGCCCGACTTCCGGATCATATCCGTCAAACTTGGTAAATGTATATAAATTGGAAGCATTCATATAGAGGCGTATCTTCGAGGCAAACACTTTTTGTTTAGGCAAATCAAAGGTATACCCTACTGTCAGATTCTGGATTCTCACAAAAGAGCCGTCTTCTATCCAATAGTCAGAAAAACGAGTCTGACGTCCGTCACGCAGACTGGGATATTTGTTAGTCGGGTTATCAGACGTCCAACGGAGTGCGGCATTATGTGGATCACCAAAAGTCTTGGTGTTCAACACATCATTTCCAAACACACCATTCAGGAAAATACTCGCATCCAGTTTCTTCCAACGAAAAGAAAGATTCAGACTTGCCGTAAAATCAGGATTGGGATCACCGATAATACATTTATCATTTTCATTCACAACCCCTTGTGTCCCATCTCCATCATACGTATTGACATATTTGAATTCTCCCGGCATAGCATCTTCTCCCGACAAGCCTGCATTAAGTCCTTCCGGCAAAGTCTGAATAATTCCATCACATTTATATCCATAAAAGACATTGATCGGTTGGCCAATAGCAAGTATATTAGTATAAGAACGATACTGTTCACTCAAGTTACCAACAACTTCATATTCCATTCCCGTACGGGCATCTTTCAATAAACCCGATTCGACGCTACTTCCCAAATCAAGTACCTTGTTACGGTTCATAGAGAATATAAAGGTTCCATTCAAGCTCCAATCTTTTTTATCTACCATTACTCCGTCAATCGTTACTTCAAATCCCCGGTTGCGAATCTTACCATCATTCACCCACATGCGGTCATAACCGGAAGAAAGAGCCAGGTTTCTTTCTCTCAACAGGTCGGATGTCTCTTTATTATAAACATCCAAAGTGACGCGAAGCCTTCTGTTAAAGAAAGCCATATCAATACCAAAATCCCATTGCGCGGTCGTTTCCCACTTCAAGTCTGGATTAGGAATTCCGCTCCAAATTTTCCAGATCCCGTCTTGACCGGACTGTCCTGACTCATATCCCGGACCGATAGCAGTCAACCATTGTCCCTGATGGTAATATTTAGTTGTTCCGTAACGGCTAAGAGTCTGATAAGGACTGATTCCCTGGTTTCCCGAAATACCGTAGCTTAAACGAAACTTCAATTCATCAAATGTATTTAGTTTCTTTATAAACTTCTCTTCGTGGGCTTTCCAGCTGATAGCTCCGGAAGGGAAATACCCCCACTTGTTATTCTTACCGAATTTAGAAGAACCGTCAGCACGGAAAGTGGCAGTAAGCAGATACTTATTATCATAAGTGTAATTCAGACGGGCCATTCCGGAAACCAATTTACTTTTCGAGAACCCGTTGGAAATAATATTGTTCGCTTTCTCGCCGGCTCCCATATTCTCATTCCCCAATGCTTCATTTACAAAACCATTAGCTGTCAGATACGAATCACGATATTGATACCACTCGTAAGAATGACCTACCATGGCGCCTACTTCATGTTTACCGAACATTTGAGAGTAATTGGCAAATGTTTCGGAAACGAAGTTCTGATTCTCTGTGTTGCCAATGACTCCCCTACCACGATTCTCCGTACCCACTTGGGTATATTTCTGTGGCAGATACTGGTCATTGGTAGATTTTCCATATTTATAGTTCAACTGGCTTGTGAAACGAAGTTGCGGTATCACTTGCCATTCAAAAGCTCCGGATGAGATAACATCCAGCATTTTGGTTTTATCCTTTTTATGCTCGCGAATAGCGATAGGATGATCATAATCTTGAGCAGTAGTCTGATAATAAGTTCCGTCTTCATTATACACAGGATAGATCGGATTTCTCCAATAAGCCATTCCGCCATTATTATTACGGTTGCCAAGATATAGAATATTGGATGCACGAATCGTAAAGTTCTTATATATCTTATGACTGACATTCAGATTATACCCCCCTTTACTATAATCATCATCAATATACATTCCCTGGTCCGTATAATAATTAGCACTCAAGTTAAAACTCGTCTTCTCGTTAGCACTAGAGACAGAAACTGTTGTATTATTAGACACTGGCGCATCTCTAAACACTAATTCATCCCAACGGGTATTGGTTGTCCAAGTAGTCTGAAGTTCCTCAATAGACGGGTAATAAACACCGGCAGAATTATTTGCACCGATATAGAGCGGCTGTAACCCGCCATTCACACGTCCCTCATTGTTCAACATTGCCATCATCACGGGGTCTCTCCACAAATCCAATTTGGAAGAAAATTCGGAGAAAGTGAGTTGCTGTTTGACAGATATCGTCGTTGTTCCTTCTTTCGCCCTTCGAGTGGTTACAATTATAACCCCATTAGCACCTCTGGAACCATAAATTGCAGAAGCAGAAGCATCTTTTAATACTTCCATTGAAACAATATCGTCGGTATTAATCTGTTTCAAATCACCGGCATCTCCCAATGGAAAACCATCTACCACAATCAAAGGAGAATTGGATCCGCGCAGCGAACTATTACCACGAATACGAACTGTTGATCCGGCTCCCGGATCCTGTGACGAATTGATTACTTGTACTCCAGCCGCACGTCCCTGCAATAACCCTTCAACAGAATTAGCCGGTATATCACTTAATGCCTCCGGCTTTACTGTCGCAACCGATCCCGTCAAATCACTCTTTTTCACTGACCCGTACCCAATGACCACCACCTGGTCTAGTAATTGAGTAGCATCACTAAGCACCGCATTTATCACCTTTTTTCCGGAAACCGATATTTCTATACTATTCATACCTACATAAGAAAACTCTAAAACCCCATTCACCGGCACATTGGTCAGAGAGTAATTTCCATCAAAGTCACTAACTGTTCCTACAGCCGAACCTTTAATTTTAATAGTAGCTCCTATCAGAGGCTCACCTTGTACATCTTTAACCACTCCAGTCACAGTAATTTTGGAAGATATTTGCCCTACCGCAGCCCATGCGGTAGAAAATACGAACAAAAAAAGGCACATCAACACTACTTTGCAGAGTGATATGCTACCAAGCCGTTTTTTCTGTTTATTCATCATAATATAAAATTTAAGCGTTGAATTCTTTACTGATAATTTGATAATACAAATATAGATTATAGCCTTCTATTTTCATTCGCACTATTTACTCTATTATTATACTTTTTTGAACAATCTAGTCTATGATTATCTATTTCTCGCATAGTAACCTCCATAATGCACACATAAACAGTGTATACACATCACATGAAAAAAACTAAAAGATAAAGGAGATTCAGTCAATTACACCTTGCAGTCGGTCAACAAGTAAGAGAGCAGTTCATTTATAGAGCAGGTAGCCACGCAGACATATTTATCTGCACTACCATAATACACAAAGAGCGTATCATCAACAATCACATTTCCCGTAGGGAATACACAACCATTATAATACCCGTTTATCTCGAAATCCTCTTCCGGTTCGAGAATTGATTCATGCGTTTTGGCTAATATTTTCAGAGGATTATCCAAGTCGAGCAATAAAGCCCCTACCCTGTAATATCCCTTTCCGCCATGCTCCACACCATGATAGAGCATCAACCACCCTTTGTCCGTTTTCAGTGGAGGAGTACTTCCACCAATCTTTTCTTCCCAAGTATTTTCACGTCCTGTCAGAAGAAGATGGCTTTCCTTACCCTCCCAATCCAACAAATCATCCGAGAACTTTATCCAGATAGAAGGGTATTCTACGCCAAATCTTTCACCAATATATTGCTTGGGGCGATGCAACATAATGAATTGTCCGTTTACCTTCTCGGGAAAAAGAATCACGTCGCGATCATCAAGCACTGGCGAAGTCAGACGTCCCAAACGACGGAAATGGCAAAAGTCCGTAGTAACAGCCAGCCCAGTGTTACCTAAATTCTTAGCAATAGCTGCAGGAGCATACTTACCACATTCCGGAAGTAAAACTTCATCATGCCCAAACTTCCAATACTGCCCGGGTGGTACCGGCCGATAAGCATAAGTAATATAATATTCACCGTCAAACTTCACAATACGAGGATCTTCCACACATCCGGAATCAGGACCATCGACACTCGGAGAAAAAGCCGGCTGATCCGAATATCTTTCAAAGTTAAATCCATCCCTACTCGTAGCCAATCCCAAGCGGATAATATGCTCTTTATCATTGCCTGCTGCACGATACAGCATATAAAACAAACCGTTATCATAGAACACTCCAGGATTGCAAGTTACCAAAGATTCCCAATCATTCTTTTCTAACGGGGAAAGAATCGGGTTTCCTTCAAATTTCTTTAATTTCATATACTCTATTTATTTTATTGGAAAATAATCCAAATTAATGCACTTAATACAAGCAGTATTCCCGCCCACACCTGGTAGTTCTTATACCAGACTACCGTTTTCAAGGTTACATATTCTTCTTTCAAATCACTAAGAGAAAAGGTGGTATCAACAAGATTCCCCTTATCCGGAGCCGGATAAAAGAAACTACTTGCATAAATCACCACCATACTGAATACCAGCAAGAAAGGTACCATCAGCAAGAAATGTAAATCACCAAACACGACATCCTTAAAGAAAAGCAAGAGAACTGCAACTACCAATCCGAGAATCAATCCCGCAAAGGCTCCACCACCATTCACCCTCTTATTAAAAATTCCAAGCAAGAAAGCTGCTACAATGGGAGGAGAAATGTAAGAAAGCATCTCCTGATAATATTTCAAAAGAGAGCCGAATTTTCCAATTTGAGGAGCCCACAACGCCGCTAATACAATAATCACACAAGAAGCAATTTTACCAACCAGCACAAGCTTCTTTGTATCAGCCTGTTTATTAAACTGCGCATAGAAGTCCATTGTAAACAAAGTAGAAGTGGAATTCAGAATAGCACTGATCGTAGAAGTCAACGCTGATAACAAAGCAGCCAGCATAATACCCAGCAACCCCACAGGCATTAATTGCATTACCATATTGGGATATACCATATCCGGTTTATACAAGTCCGGGAATAAATCACGGGCAATCAATCCGGGAATAGCGATAATAAACAATGTACTCATTGTAAGAAAACCAGTGAATATAACCCCTCTCCGGCCTTCATCAATAGTTCTGGCACTCAAAACACGTTGCACTAAAGTCTGATTATTAGCCCAGAAATAAATTCCTAATATGGGCATCCCTACAATCAACCCCAACCAGGGAGTAGCATTGTCGGACAACGGACGAATCAACTTCACCAATATATCATCGCTTTCAAACAAATGATAGAAATAACTTCCTCCCTGCTGAAAACAGAAATAGGTAAGCAATACCGAACCCAAAATCAAAACCACCGCCTGTATCAGTTCCGCGTTTATGGCAGAAGAAAGCCCGCCAGGAATCGTATATGAAGCTGCAATAATAGCAAAGACTATAATAATCACCTGAAGATCAGCTTCAGGTAATACCAGTTTGATAATCAATGCGGCAGCATAAAGCGCACCGGCAGCATCCAGAAAAATATTTCCGATAATACAAATAGCGGAAAAGTAGTAACGAGAACGTTTATCAAACCTCTTTTCCAAGAACTCCGGAATCGTAAAGACCTTCGACCTTATATATAAAGGTAGAAGGAAAACAGCAAAAAACACCATAACCACAATACCGGTCAGGTTATAATTGAAAACAGCGAGCCCGGTATCATAGGCATCACCCGATTGACCGATGAGTGTAGTACTGGATATGCTGGCTGCAAACAGAGAAAGCCCCACAACCCACCAGGGCATGGAACGTCCGGCTAGAAAATATGATTGAGCATCCGAACTCTTCCCGTTTTTTATACCCCACCATATAATAAGCAACAGATATACGACAACGATTATAATGTCGACAGCTCCGATAGAAAATGATTCCATAGTATTCAATTAATTATTAAGTATGATTCACGTTGCAAATGTAAAGCATATAATGATAGTTTTTTAATATTATATTGCTTAATGATTATACTTTTTTGAACAGATTATTTTCGTATTATTATTATTTGTACATTTGTATCAAGTAAAATACAGTTCTTATGAAAGACATTCAAAAGGAAATTACTCCCATTTCTCCTGATGATTTATTCATCGTTTTAAATCATCCTAATGCAAAGTTTGATTATCCGGTACACTATCACTCTGACTATGAAATCAATCTTGTGATGAATACGTACGGGGAAAGGATTGTAGGCGACTCTGTCGAAAAGTTTGACAATCTGGATTTAGTAATGACTGGCCCCAATCTTCCTCATGCCTGGAAAGGAGAGATTGTGGAAGGCAATCATGTGGTAACAATTCAGTTCTCGGACAAATTGCTCAATTTTCCAATATTGGAGAAACGGCTATTCAGCCCAATTAAACAACTGTTACTTGACTCACAGAAAGGAATTAGCTTTTCTGAAAACACCATGCTGACAATGAAAGAGAAGATTCTCCAGCTTACCCGAATGCAGGGCTTCCACACCGTTTTAGAATTTCTCTCTATCTTATATGATCTCTCCACTGCCGACAGACATATTTTAGTCAGCAATCTCTATGACACAAAAGACACGATACGTACCTCAAAAAGTAGACGCATAGCAAAAGTCTGCGACTATATTGAGAAGAATTTTGAAGAACCTATCAAACTGGGAGACGTAGCTGCTTTGGTAAATATGTCGGAATCTGCTTTCAGTCATTTTTTCAGAAAGAAAACAAACTGCACCTTTATTGATTATATCAACAACCTCCGTGTAGCCCGTGCCTGTCAGATGCTGACTGAAACATCACACACGGTAGCAGAAATCTGCTACTCGTGTGGATTCAATAATTTATCAAACTTTATCCGGATATTCAAAAAGAAGAAAGGAAACACACCTAGTGAATACCGTACGATTCTGCAACAGATGTTGATTAAGTATTAAGCGCCTTTAATACCCATCGACCAACGATTTGATTTTCAGCTGTCGGGAGAAGTCAGTATGTGAGACTCTGGTACGTACTTTCACTATTTTATCTTTTCCCGGCATCATATCAAAATAATTATCTTCAAAGAAATTATCAATCCCGTCAAGAGACAAGTATACAGCTCTTGCAAAACGGTCTGCTTTTAAAGTCAATTCATATCCGTCAGGCAGTGACTTTAACTGATACGATATATTCACTTTCGGATATAACATCTCTTTCTGCTTTACCAAGAAGTAATTATTCGTATAAACCTCTCCTTTGGAATCGGTAAGGGTCGCAGAAATCACGATCTGATTTTCCGGCTGTGATTTTATGAATGAATCCAACTTATAAGACACAACAACCTTACTTTCATTAGCGGGGATAGTCACTGATTTTCTGGTCGAATTAACAAGAGTTCCTCCCATGTCAGAGACTTCCAGTTCAAGTGTAGCCGCAGTTTTCCCTAATCTATCAGATACTATATATACATCAAGCCTGCCATTATTGACTATGGGAGATACAAGCACGTCCCGAAAAGCTGTTCTGGCAAAATAATGCTGTGCTTTCCAACGTCCGTAGTAATCACGGCTTGACCACGAAGCAACTGGCCAGCAATCGTTATGTTGCCAGAACAGCGTTCCCATACAGTAAGGCATATCCCTGCGATGTGCTTCAATAGCTGTTTTAATAGCATCCCCCTGCAATACAAGGTTCATATACAGAAATGATTCGAAATCTTTAGGTTTACGATATTCATTCAGTAAATAGTCTTCAATCAGTTTGTTGGCGAACTCACCTCCCCGCTGGTGAGACATCATCACTTCGGAAGTTATTTCCCAATCTTCAGGATATGGAGCATACATCTTGACAGATTCAAATTCAGGAAAAGATTGAAAACCATATTCGCTAAAGAAACGGCTACGTACCTTGTTGTATTCAGAGATCGGCTTTTTTGCATGCCATACAGCCCAATAATGCGTGTCTCCTTTGTTATTTTCAGAAACTCCATCATAATGGCTGAAAGGTGATGAAGGCCAATAGAATGTTTCAGGGCTATTTTCAGCCACCACCTCCGGTAGCATTTTATGGAACAAATCTTCGTATTGCTTCCAGATAATCCGGGCATACTCCGGATTCTGTTTCGCATAATTATCTTTCCAATTCCAACCAAACCATGCTTCCAGGCATTCATTATTACCACACCATAAAGCAAGAGAAGGGTGATTGCGCAAACGGCGGACATTATCAGTTGCTTCTTGACGAATATTTTCCAGCAATTCACCTTCGGAGGGATATACACTGCATGCAAACATGAAATCCTGCCATATAAGAATACCATATTTATCACACAATTCGTAGAAATAATCGTCTTCATAAGTCCCTCCACCCCACACACGCAAAGTATTCATATTGGCATTTACAGCATCCAGAACCGTTTTCTCATACAGTTCCTTCGTCACACGAGGCAGAAAGTTATCACAAGGGATATAATTAGCCCCTTTAGAAAATACAGGTATTCCATTAAGCTGAAAATAGAATGATCTTCCCTCTTTATCCTCCTTGCGTATAACTTTTAGCGAACGTATTCCCGTAGAGGTTATAAAACAGTCCTTATCCTGCCCGTTTACTTTTACTTCAGTCTTGAATTCATATAGATTAGCTTTTCCGAGCCCATTGCTCCACCACAGTTTAGGATTCTTTATTGAGAAACTTACCTCAACCTTATTCAATCCTTTTGTCAGACAGGCAGTAGTAGCACCATAAATCTTTCCTGTTACATGATCCCTGACTATAATTTCAGCTTCCTGAATATCTTTATCAGATAGTATTTCCACCACATTGCTTATATCAGCCTGTTTAGAACAGACCTCTTTTTGGTGGATAAATACATTTTCTATCCGAAGCTGATCCCATGCTTCTAATAAAACAGGTCTCCAAATACCGGAAGTTACCAAACGCGGTCCCCAGTCCCAGCCATAATGATAGCCTGCCTTACGAGCAAAGACACTAACTTTTTTATTGAATACTCCTCCATTTTCCGACTGGTCATTGATTGCCTCATAGTGAAAAGGCAACGCATCCCATTTAGGCATATCCTTTTTAATAGGAGAATGGAAGTAAATCCTCAATTTATTATCCTTTGCTTTCAATTTGTCTTTCACAGAAAGCTTCCATTCACGAAACATATTGTTTGCTTCCAGTATCTTATCTTCGTTCAAATAGACGTCTGCATAAGTATCAAGCCCTTTAAAATAAAGCCGTATATTATCTTTATCCATCAAACCGGCGTCTATATCAAAGACTGTTTCATAAATCCAATCTTCTTTATCGACCCATTGCACCCCTCTTTCGTTTAAGCGGTAAAAAGGATCTTCAATGATTTGATTATTAATCAAGTCTGTGTGTACCACTCCCGGAACCTTAGCAGGATACCAGTTGGAAAGGCGAGCCTGTTTAAACTTCCATCCCGAATGGAGTTCTTTCTGAAGTGTATGGGCCGATATATTACAAATCAGAGTAGAAAATGTAGTAATCATAGCAAATGCAACCATCTTTAAATAAATCATCCTTGTTGATTTTCTCATAACAACTTAATTGTGTGTTAGGTTTCTATTTAAATAACATTGCAAACATAGGCAATTGCCAATCAACATTTCAATACTATATTACTTAATCATTGTACTTTCTTGAAAAGGTTAAAAGAGGGTAGAGACCTATACGAATAATAATATTCAGGATAATATCAGACTTTCTTTATGATAGCCTCATAAGGAATAAGTCTGATATTATCCTGAATATATTTTCTAAAAACAATGTCCATCTACAGCCGAACATTCAGAACCGAACGTCCTTCCACTGGTATCTCTTTCGACACATACCCCTCTTTGGAGAAAATCAAGACATCATCAGATGCAACTTGTTTCAGCAGATATTCTCCTTTCTTGTTAGTCACGGCCAATTCCGTCTTATTTCCCATCGAATAGATACGGACTCCTTCTACCGGAGTAGCTTGTACATCTCTAACTACCCCACGCACTGTTATCTTTTTACCTGTTCCAATCTTAACCTGATTCTGTTTCATACTTGACACAGACACTGCAGCAACAGAAATATCTCCTACCCCTATTACTTGCTTCTGCAAAATACAATCTGAAGCATTTCCAACTTGAATCTCAAATTCCCCGGACTCAAGGAAAGGATTTCCCTCCTTATCGATCAAACATAATTCAGATACAGGAACTTTTAGTATTACTTCTTTTTGTTCCCCTGGTTTCAGTTCCGGTTTGGCAAATGCTTTCAACTGTTTCACTGGAGTCACAACAGAACTTACCAAATCACGAACATACAGTTGCACCACTTCTTTACCCGTTCTTTGTCCTGTATTACGAACCTGTACTTTTACCTTTATTGTATCTCCGGAAGCATATATATTCTTGTCACATTCCATTTCATCAAAAGAGAAAGTCGTATAACTCAACCCATGCCCAAAAGCCCACAATGGTTCAGGAGATGAGAAGACATAGTCACGACCGGATTGTTCATAACTGCCGGGACGTTTATAAAATCCCTTATCAGAAGGCAAATGATTATAATACACCGGTAAATGCCCTGCACTTTGGGGGAAAGAATAAGTGAGGTGTCCCGATGGATTCACCTTTCCGAAAAGAACATCAGCAATAGCATATCCTTCCTGTTCGCCGCCATACCACTGCGCTACAATAGCAGGAATATGTTCTTTCTCCCAAGAAATAGCAAAAGGCTTGCCACTCACCAAGACCAATATCACCGGTTTGCCAGTAGCATAAACCGCCTGAATCAAATCACTTTGTGCGCCAGTCAGACTTAAATCGCTTAAATCAAATCCTTCTCCACAATTCGTACGCGTATAGTCACGAGCCAATGAAGCACTGGAACTCCCGCAGAAAATCACAGCAACATCACTTTTCAGTGCCGCCTCCACCGCTTCCCCGATACCTGTTGCATCACGAGACATCATACTACAACCAACAGCATGATTTATTTTAATTTTCTCTCCCACCAACGCCTTAATTCCTTGTAATGGAGTAATTCCATCTTTATTATCCCGACTCCATGTATAATCACCAAACTGTACCTGATCTGCATTGGGACCTAAAACTGCAATAGAAGTCAATTTATTCATATCCAGAGGTAACAGATTATTTTCATTCTTCAACAGTACGATAGATTCTTCCGCTATCTGCCGAGAAAGTTCTACACTTCGGGTAGAATGCATTCCACCGGAAACGGCATGCTTATTCCCGTATGGATCTTCAAAAAGTCCATATTCAAATTTCGCAGTCAGTACCCGGCGAACAGCTGTATTTATATAAGACTCATCCAGTTTTCCTTCTTTTACTAACCGGAATAATTCGGGATAACACTCACTGGAAGCCTCTACATCCAGCCCTGCAGTTAGTGCTTGTATTGCAGCCTCCGCTTTATTAGCTGCCGTATGATGAAAAGTCTCCAGCATTTCTATAGCACCCCAATCCGAGTAAACATATCCTTTAAATCCCCAGCGGTCTCTTAATATATCAGTTAACAGATACCGGGAAGCCGAATTCGGTATCCGGTTCCAGGAGTTATAAGTAGACATGACTGCATAAACAGGTAAATGCCGTAACACCATCTCAAAAGGTTTCAGATAAACAGCATGCAAATCATATAAACCACAATCCACAGAAGCCAGGTTTAACCCTCCCAACGGATTCCCGTGTGGGCCATAATGTTTCAGCATGGGAGAAATTCCACTATCAAGATATCCTTTCACTTCTGACTGCGCAAAGATGCCACAGAGATACGGATCCTCTCCATAAGATTCTTCTACTCTCCCCCAACGCAAATCACGTACAACATCAATACACGGAGCTAATACCTGCCTCATTCCTTGCGCATGCAAATCATCGGCAGTCATACAAGCCCTCCGATAAGCAAGTTCTGGGTTAAACGTACTACCGAGAGCTATATTTTGTGGAAAAATGGTAGAACCTTCATGCGCAGAGCCATGCAAAGATTCGGCTACAGTAAAGGCCGGAATACCGAGCCTGGTACGGGTAAGCATATATTCCTGTATTTCCCGCATACTACTCCGACAATTCTCACCCGTCAACGGAAAACCTTCCACAAATCCATATCCTGTTTCTCCAACAACAGCGGTTAGTTTCTCTTTGTCCAGCGTTTGTTCATTGAAAATGTCCCACGAATGTAAATGACGTATCTGTGCGATTTTCTCTTCCAGCGTCATACGCATCATCAAATCATCCACTCGTTGTGAAACAGGCAACCCGGCTTGTTGATAAGGAAACAGTTGCGCATTTACAACTGTTGCTAATAAAGTCAGGAAAACTCCTGACAAGAATCTCTTTTTATTCAATGAGATTGCTATGATTCTCTTTCTCATCGTGTATTTATCCATCATTCCTATTATTGTCTAAATTCTACAGATATTCCGTACATTTTATCAATGTACCTGCAACTGAACTATTGTATTGGCTTTAAGGTTATATAACAGGGACGAAATAGTTCAGTTGCAGAAATCTCTTCTCCCTGAATTCTGATATCAAATTCACCGGCAGGTAATGTCACTATACCTACCGTTTCCGTTATGCAATTACCATTACTGACTTTCTTTACCAGCTTTTTGCCCGCTAAGGTAATCGAATAAACTCCGGCAGCTCCGCTGCTTGCCTTGCGAATTTCCTTTCCGGCATCACCTTCCACTAATTCATCCGCATATTGGGGTGCGGGAGCTACATAGGTAATACTCACTTCAAAAATCGTTGGCTTATCCAAACGAACTGGCCAAACAACCGCATCCTCCCGTCTCTTCATATTCTGCACGCATGTAGACTCCACTTCCTCACCACCATAGCGGGCACCACCCTCCAAACGAGCATCAAATGTACGTAACTTATCCACCTGCTGTGTATACGAAATACGACGACGAGTATCTGCTTTCAACTCTCCTTCACATTCGAGAACGACCACTGCATCAACCGTATCAGGACAAAGGACCGGTACATCAATCATTATATCTTTTCCCATTCGTGCCACTTTCAATTTTCGTTGCGGATTACTCTGCAAATAAGCACTCTTTACCTCCGTCAACAAACCACCTACACAAAGCTTCCCATCACGAGGCCAATCGAAGACATGCAAAAACAACTTATTCTCCTTACAGGTAGATTCTCCCCAAGACTGTACCGCTAACGGAGTAGCCTTCGTTCCACGGATAGAAGCCTCTCCATTCACTTTCCACCAAGCTGCTATCTGTTTCAGAATATCCAGATCCGGAGCACTGAACTTTCCGGTTCCCATCGGACCAATATTCATTAGAATATTTCCTCCGCGTGCTGCCGCCTTCGCCATCAAACGAACAAAGAAAGAAGCCGGTTTGTACTCCTGATCGTTTTCATTGTAGGCGTAAGAATTGTTCGTAGTCGGAATGCCTTCCCAGTAACTATCTCCATAATGACTGAACTCGTAAGGACAATCCGCAGTGTTGTAATAGTCATACCTGTCGAATCCGGAAATGGCACGACCATTAATAATGATATCAGGAGATGCCTCACGCGTCGCTTCTACTATACGAATACACTCTTCTTGTGGTAATTTATGAGGTGTATCAAACCACATAATATCAGGATCATACATTGCAATCAATTCACGAATTTGCGGAATAGCCTTCTCATCTACATATTTCCGGGCAACAGGCAGGTAATCTTTTCTCGTCTCCCACCAGTTGCGCCCACCCAGCAACTTGTCACCTCCGGGATTGTCATAATCCCAGTCATTACCTACACCCTCTTTCTCACCCCAATCGAATGCATGTGAATAATAGAAACCAAACTTAATTCCTGCCTTACGACAAGCATCCCGCAAGTCTTTCATCGGATCACGTCCGAAAGGCGTTGCCTTCACAATATTATAATCACTCACTTTCGAATCGTACATCGCAAAACCGTCATGATGCTTCGACGTAATGATAAAATATCCCATTCCTGTTTCTTTGGCAATACGCACCCATTCTTCGGCGTCAAATTCTTGGGGATTGAACGTACCTGCCACCTTTTCTTTATAAACCTCTACCGGGATGCGAGCCATCCGCTGAATATGCTCACCATACCCGCCATACTTCTTTCCATTCCACGAACAACCCAAAGATGAATAAACTCCCCAATGAATAAACATACCGAAACGAGCCTGTTCGAACCATTGCATACGGCTATCCAGTTCTTTCTTATCAGGAATCAGACTGCTCAACGCAGAAGCACGGCGTTTTTCCATCGTAGGTGAAAAACGTTGCGTCGCACATTTACCACATTCTTTCCCTGATGGTAAAGTAATGTCAATAGCAACATCGCCAATCTCTACTTTTACCTGTTTCAGATGGACATTCATAGTCGGATCTGTTACCGAAACGGAGTATTCTTCCCCAATACGTTCAATAAGCAAAACACAAGGTACAGACGTTTTCACAGGTAAACCACTCCATTGCACAGTTTCACCGGCTCTATAAAACACCGCTTCCAACACTTTCTCGTCAGCCGACTGCACCGCCTGTACCAATGTATCATTCCGAAGAATATCAAATGGATTCTTCTGTGGAGGAAGCCCCTCACCTGCATATACGACATAACCATACACACCATTCTCAACATTTCGTCCATGATCAATCCAAACTCGCAGCAAATCTGCCTGTACAGGAAGATTCTTCTTCCCTTTATTCACTAAATTCCTCTTTACCCATTCATTGGGCCTGGACTCACAAAGGAAAAAGGCTTTGGGACTAAGTTCAGACAACGGGGCATAAGCAAATCCTCCTTCCTGTAATACCCAAAGCGGCTTTCCCTTTTCTATCAACGAATGGATGCCGGAAGAAGGTTGCCATCTCTTTTTCCCATCATAGAGCGTTACTTTCCCCTGATGAGCCGTCTGTTCGATAGAAGTACGTATATTCCCTTCCTGTTCCGGTTGCAAATTAGTAACACCCGCACCAAGAGCAATCAGATAGTCACCTAACATAAAATAAGACTTATAAGCCTTTACACCGAAGGCCACCGGATTCTCCATTTTCACTTCCTTTTCTTTAGAAGTAGCATCCATCTTCTCGAAAAGATAACCCGCTACCGCATTCCCACCTCCATCAGTAGCTGCACCTGCAAAGTTATACTTGCTGCAAAATCCTCTCCAATTGGTGATCGGTTTCAACCGCCGTTCTCCCTCACGGGCAGTTACTCCGGGCATAGCAGTCAGATCCATCGCTCCGATAATCTTCCGGTACTCATCACCTTTACGTTGAAAAAGAGTAAGTCCATCGTTGGTATAAATATTAAACTCATCCGCAAAACTACAGGCACTCTCCAAACCATCACACCGACTGGATGCCATATTAACCATCATATAATAACCGGGAGTACGTTTTACCAAATCGTCATTATTATAGAACCAGCGTGTACCGTTATAATGACCTGCCGGATACCCTTCCATGCGGATATTATTTTGTTCCGCTTCTTTAATAAGTTGCTTCAGTTCCCGGAGTTCACCATCCGTAAATGAAGCAGGCCATCGTTCAACAGACGCTTTCAACATTTCATAATAAGGAATATGAGCCGGTTTTCCTTCATAATACACCATAGAATAACGGTCCAGACAGGGAGGAATATACCCTTTATAATAATAGAAAGTACTGCCTCGATAGAAATTAAGCAATGCTTCCACATTCTCTCGTGTCAGATTTTGCCCCCAAGGGGTATCCCGGAGTGTCCATAGCAGCTCCTGTGCACTGGATGCCCCATGAATCGGATATCCCCAAACCAGACATTGCAAGCCATGTCCCCATCCGGCTCCGTCGGCAGTAAAACCTTCGTTCCAAAATGCCTCATTATAAGTAGTCTGTGACACATTACTTAAACTCCGCTTTGCCACTTCAGCTATAACATCGATCATTGGGATAGAATCCATTAAAACAGCAGTTTCCAGTAGCGGACGATAAGCTAATGCATTTCCACCGACCCACCATACATGATGACGAAAACGTTCTACTCTCACAATATCCCGATCCATTTCATTATTACGCAATGGTTGTGTCCACGATTGCATAGCCAATGCTTTCAGCATCCGGCAAGCCGATTTACGCAGTGATTTTGTATCATCCGGCAGCTCCATCTGCCCGACCAAAGAGAAATAAATACCACAAGCTGCTTTTGGAATGGCAAAACAAGAAGCATGAAAACGGTCATTCGGTTGACGACGAACTTCAACATCTCCATATCTCAAAATAGACTTCCAGAAACGTTCGGGAATATCATTCACATTCGTTTGCCAGTAATGATTAGCTATCACCCACAATCGCCTTAAAGCATCTGCCAAATAAACACCTATATCCTGTTGATCCTGAAAAGAAACGGATGACAGCCAGTTGTTGTCATGGATCTTTTTTTCATAAGCAGCCAAATCTACAAACTGCCCTTCTTCACTAAGCTGTTTCAGATAGATATCCCATTTCCCAATATCATGGTTTATATCATAGGTATTTATATTCTGTGCGTAATAATCGCGCAAATTACGTATAGCTTTTACTTTATCAGAGGACTGTGCACATACAGTCAGACAAATAAGCAATACCAAAAATACCAGACAATTTCTTTTTTTATCTTTCATATTGTATTAATTTAATTTCCAAACACAATTGTCTCTCCCGGTTTCATCACCTTCTCCGTAATCTCACTGGTAAAAGGATTATCAAGTCTCATCCGACCGCCTTTTTCCGAAGTAACAGCAATAGAAGCCACTTCTCCATCGACATACGAAGCCGAAACCAGAAAAGCTCCCATCGCCCGCAGGTTCCGGAAAGAAACATCTTTCCAGGAAGTAGGCAGAGCAGGAAATACTTTGATGACTCCCGTATGACTTTGAAGTAACATCTCCTGTATCGCTGCAGCACAAGCAAAATTTCCCTCCAGCGTAAACGGACGATAGGTATATTGTGAATAGCCACTACGGGTCTGATCTCCATTCAAATGGAAACTATTGGGCGAACAAAAAGCGTTCATAAAAATATGCAAATTTCTCAAAGCTCCATTGCCATCTGCTACACGGGCTTTCATATTCGCCAACCAAGCATATGTATAACCTGTCCAGTAATCCGGACCAAGATCTTCCACATTTTTGATAGAACGTAAAATAAGATTAGTCGCTTTAATTCCCTGGCTGACATCAATAAGCCCAAAGGGATGGAACGACAACAGATGTGAGAAATGACGGTGAGATTCATCCATCGGTTTTCCGGGAGCTATCAGCAATCCGCTCTCATCTACAGCTTCATCCGGCCATTCATCCAACTGCCGGGCATAATGAGCCGCTTCATCCATCACCCCCAAAGCTTCCGCCATTTCTTTGGCAACCGTGTAAGTAATCCGGATATTAGCCAAGTCATAATTAGTAGTATTCATAAACCAGGCATCTATCCGGTTATCATTGATTTCGGGAGAGGAAGATAACGGTAACTTACGCTTACCTTGTTTGTCGTATATCGAAACATTTTCAAAGAAACGTGCCACCTCTTTCACCCAAGGATAAGCCCGTTCTTTCAGGAACTGCAAGTCCATGCCATACTTCCATTGCTGGTAAAAATGATAAGATAGCCATCCGGCCGTAGTAGGTGAATGAGAATACGGATTCCACCCACCGATAGGTTGACCTGTCAGAGTGGCAATGCATGGCACATTCAGTCCTTCTACCTGAAAAAACTGACGGGTAAACTGTTCCGAATTTTCTTTAATTTTCCACAGCCAATCTGTAAATACGGCAGACTCTTCCAAGTGATTAGCTGTATATCCCGCCCAATAACTTAATTGTGTGTTCAGGTCACTGTGAAAATCTCCTCTCCATGGTGGAGTCTGTCCATTATCCGCTGTCCATATTGCTTGCAGACAGATAGGAGGTGCCTTCCTACGGGAAGCTGCACCAAACTTATACATTTCCAGGTACCATTGTCTCTCCAACAGTGTATCCGGCAGGCTGACAGATGATTGTTTCCAATATTGTTCCCACCAGTTTTGATGAGAAGCCAATGCTTCATCAAAACTAATATCCAAATGATCCACCGTAGCAGTATCTTCCGAATACCATGTACCTTTAGAGGTCACATAATATCCGCCTTCCAACACTCCGGTATGTGGTCGCTCCCATTGCACACCAATTTCATAAGAAACATCTCCCCATGCTTGTTGCCGATAAAGTAATCTTCCGGGAGCGGGAGAAATGATAGTACCCGATTGATACCCCAATGCCGACAAGTCATTTACACCGGGCTGATGATCAGACTCTGTAATATGTCCCTGATAAAGTGGAGCTAATAATTCAGGAGAAAGAGTATCCGGCAGATTTTCAAAACGGAAACGTCCCCCGTTTCCCTCCGCAGGAATAAAAAAACGAGCTTGCACATCATTCTCCCAAAGAATAGTACATACCGCAGTTGCTACATCCAGCGCCACTTTCTTTACTTTACCCAATTTATGAATATCAAATTCCAAAGCTCCGGCAGGAATTTTAGTAGGAGCAGGATCATTAGCTGTCCGGTCATCAATCAATGCGTATACAGGTCGCATATCTTTTTTACGAACCTGGTCACAGATAAACCGATAGGTATGGTCAGGCGATTTAAATGCCTCCACCGGACGTAAATCCCAAAGATCAGCACGGTCGATAGCCAACCGGAGTTTACCATCTTTCTGCCAGAGTAATCCTCCTGTCAGGCCATTACCTAAAGGAATAGCCTCATCCCAACGTTGAGGCAGCTCTGTCAGATTCAGACCATGGCAAGATTGAGGCAGTTTGCTCTCCTCTTCACTGCTTGTGCAAGAAGTAAACAATCCCATCCATAGAGTCACTGTAAACAGTATATACTTTACATCCACCATCATTCTTCAATCAAACTATTTAAAAAGTATTAAGTAGATTTCTACCGTTACGAACCATTTGTGACGCATTTTGCCCATTCAACTTTTCGGGCATGAAACCGGCCACTGTCTGATTCAGTTTTTTCAGTTTAGCCGCCTCGCCACTCTCTGCAAACTCCTTACGGAGTATTCTGATTTTTTCAGCATCCTGAATACCTTCCACCAAACGTTCCATCCGGATACTACTGCTCCCGGGATATACCAGATAACAGTCTCCGGCTGCCCAAGAACGGAAACGGGAATCATGAAGCGGATCTTTCGTCCAACTGTTGTATGCCCATCTCAAATAACCATCATATCCTCCGGCAACAGCATGCCACATCAGCCAACTGGCTTCAGCCGGTTCGGAGAAAGTAAAAGTGTTGGGATAGGCTTCAATACAGCAAGTATATACAGTAGAGAGCTTTCCACTCCTCCTCCGCTCTTCCCTTACCGAGTCCGGTAACGTATGTCCGTATGCCAGACAAAGATCATACATTTTCGGTTCTATCTCCGGATAATAGTCTCCGGCACCGGAAACTTTATATCCGGCATCAGCACGAAATATCAAATCGAACGCTTTCTGCATCATACTTTTTTCCCGCTCATCCATAGCAATAGTCGTTTTCTCGAACCACCCCTTCTGGCGTAGATGCCCTGCAAAATCCTTTAAAAAACTGAACCAATAGTCTTCATAAGCAGCCTCACCGGGCTTGGCTTCTACAAAGCGAATACGATTGGTAGCCTGATCGTAATAATCAAACTTCAAGGCCCACGGAACCAATGTATAGCAATTAATCTGACGATCAATACCCAAACTCATCATAAACTCTACCCAACGGTCGAATACGGTATAGTCATACACCCAGCTCCCGTCTATTTTCTTCATACGGAATACCATACTGTCAAAAGGATCTTCTGTCTGCCCCGCCCATGGATGATGCATCACCGAAGCTGTGATAACTTTCTGCCCGGCATTTGCCAACTGCTGCATCAAGGGTTTCATAATATCGAAATGCTGCCGGCTCCACAAAGGAACATTATAATAGCGTGCCACAGCATACGGGTTCTGCCATAAGTCAAGATGAAAAACCCATTGAGCAGGGTCAGGCAATGTTCTTTTTTGTACATTGATTCTCATCGGAAGGCGCATATCGGCAAAGTTCTCTCCGGAGACAGTCAATGCTCCCTTATAAACTCCACTGGGAATATCTTGCGGCACCCATATATTTACCCATAGAGGTTGCGTACACTGCGCCTCAATATCCAGTGATTTACGGACTTCAAGCACATCCGCAACGAGAGAAGAATCCCAGTCAGCCTTATTGGGACGGTCACTGCAGCCGCTTTTGCGATCCTTATTCAATTCGTCCGTCCAAACATAACCGACAAAACTAGCAGTAGTTGCTGAAGCAGGAATTACATTTTTCCCGCATTTCAAGTCGCTAACAGTTATACGGACATTCTTTAAAGATTGCTTTGTCCACAATACGGCTTGTGCATTGACACGTTCACCTTTCCATGCATTGGTTTCCCATTGCTTGTTTCCTTGCCATACCGGAACTTCATTACGGGGATAACGCACATCGGTACTTCCCCACTGCAAAATCAAATCCTGTGTCTGCCGTTGTTGCGCCCCTATAGAAGAGACAACTAACATCAGTAGTGACAGACTCGCTAAGAAATTCTTATTCATAGTGTTTTATCTCTTGGTATTATATATCATCAATTTTACTCAAGGAACAACCAGTTCAGTCCAAACAATTCTTTCCGGGGAGCAGCCGCAGGACGGACATGGATGGTATAAATTCCGGCATGTGGAAATTTAATCTTGCCCAAATGACGGGTATAGAATTCCTCAAACCCTTTAGGCCCTGCTAAAGTCTTTGCTTCAATCACTCCCGCACCTTCCACTTCAACCCGATAAGGCTGACCTGCCGAAAGCGAATCACAAGAATAACAGATAGTCAACTCTCTTTCACTTTTTTCGGGAATATACACTTTCCAAGAGGCACGACTATTCATAGAGTTCCATTTACGAATACTAGTCGGAGAAATATAGCCGACACCAGTGACATCCGTCCCTATAGCACGTTCCACTCCTCCTGTCAAAACGGCTTTCGCCTGTCCCATCTGAATACCTCCGAAATTAATTTCACCACAGAAGCCATTTTCAACCTGCACCCCTCCTTCAACTTCCAATTCAACAACCGAATCATAGCCAACCGGCTCACGTACAGGTCCCTGCACATGGAGTAATAATCCTTTCTGAACAAATGTGATTTTTTGATCTCCCAAAGAAGGAATACGTGCTTTCAGCACTTTGCTTTTCAGTCCATTGACCCGGATTATTCCATCCGAAGGCCACTCAAAAACATGTAAATAGACTTTCGTTTTGTCTCCTTCAGCACGTTGGGTTATAAGCCCCCAATCTTGTGAATCTTCTGCAAAAGGAGAAGGATAGGTACCATGAAACCCGACTTTATTCTTATGTATCATTTCTCCAATTTCACGTATTCGGGTTTTAATTTCCGGGGGAATAGAACCGTCGGCACGGGGACCAATATTCAACATAACATTTCCTCCTTTATATATCCCTTTCACAATCTCACGGACAAAGTAAGTAGTAGAACGCCAGTTCTGATCATCACGGTTATATCCCCAAGTGTGGTTAAAG
Source organism: Bacteroides luhongzhouii (assembly GCF_009193295.2). Taxonomy (NCBI): domain Bacteria; kingdom Pseudomonadati; phylum Bacteroidota; class Bacteroidia; order Bacteroidales; family Bacteroidaceae; genus Bacteroides; species Bacteroides luhongzhouii. The sequence goes on from NZ_CP059973.1 coordinate 1,133,196, forward strand.
GTAGCTGCTGTTTCCCAAGTATGCCCCAACGGTTGATCAGGGAACTGATTATCTCCCATCGTTTGGAAGTCTACTCCATCATCACCCACTTCATGAATTCCCAAACGAGTATTCACCAGCACTGTAGGGTCTAATTGGCGAATCATGGCAAGCATATCACGCATCTGTTTTTCCGTCATCTGTCCCTCGGCAACAGGATCCGCACGCCAACAGTCAAACCAGAATAGTTTTACGCCATAATCTTTGACTAACTCGGCTACTTGCGGCATTGCTTTCTCACGCCAGTATTTATCATAAGCTTCGTCAGTAGGTAGTTGCCGATAAGGTGCATCAACCTCTCCACGTCCGGCTGCAATCCTGTCAAAATCAGGTTTCTGTTCATCTGCATAATCCCAGTCATTATTACGTCCGTTCATATCTCCCCAATCCAGCCATTGAGAATAATAAGCACACAAAATAATGCCATGTTTTTCACACTTTTCCTTCAGGCACTTCAATACATCAAAATGAGTACCAGATAAGTTTCCATAAGTATAATCACTTACTTTGGAGTTCCAAAAAGCGACTCCATCATGATGTTTTGTCACAAAAGTTAGATACTTGAACCCTCCCTCTTTGGTAGCAATCACCCAGTCTTCTATCTCTTTTTCGGAGATAGGCATACGTTTCGCCATCTTGTCCCAGTCAGCCTTCTGCACTTTATTATGACAGCGGATCCATTCGGCATATTCCGAGTTCCTCACCTTCTCGCCATAAAAGCGACCGGATGCCGGAGTACACAATGACCAATGGATCATTATGCCGAGCCGCGCTTCTTCAAACCACCTGACTCTCTCTTTTTGTGTACGGGGCAGAACTTCTTTTTCGGAAGTTTGCTTGCTGCAACTCAAAAGTAACAGACTTGCAACAAGTATAAACCAGATTCTATTCATAACTACTTTCTTTTATATTAGATTTCGTTACAAAAGTAGGTTATGAAAGAGTTTTCATGTGACCGAAAGCGTACAATACAGGGTAACTCTGCGTACAAAACAACGCATTTCTTCTCACCTTTTTCTTAAATGAACGCTAAACTATCCGGAAGACTTGACAAACGCTTTTTTTGTTGTATATTTGTAGACATAACGTATAATTTAAAACTTAACATGGAAGACATAAATCTATATAAAAATCTATACCCTACTTTTGAAAAGTATAATATTACAACAATTCGCTTAACTGATTCTTGTAAAAGCTAGAACATAAATAATTCTCTGAAGGCCTAAGGCTGCAAACTTTTATGGGGTTTGCAGCTTTTTTTGTTGCATAAAATTAAGTAGAAACTACTAAAACGGTAGATGAGAGTTTATAATAAACTCCAGACCCGTTTATAATAAACGATGAAGTTTTTTATTATAAACTAAAAAAAGAGTCTGTGCATAAATGGTAAACTATTTTCAACAGACAAGAAAGACAAGAAAACAAATGAATGATTTCAGCTGGAATAAACAGTAAATATTGGATACAAACATATCATTCATAAATTTGGAATGTTAATAACACACCTTGTTATCTGCTTCAACAATCACTCTTCGTCTTTTTCGCCTTGCTCTTCGTCTTCTTTCGCCTTATTCCTATATCCTAAAGGACTTACTCCGTAAGCTTCCTTGAAACAACGGCCAAAATAACGTGGTGAGCTGAATCCGGTCTTATCGGAGATTTCCGAGATACTTAACGTCAGGTCACTTCTCAACAAAAAAGCGGCCCGTTTCAGGCGAACGGTAGAAAGGAACTCATTAGGTGTCTGTCCTGTGATACCTTTTATTTTCTGAAAAAAGTAGGTGCGGGACATACATAACTCACGAATCAGCTCACTCAAACTAAATTCAGAGTTATCCATGTTCCGTTCGATAATTTCCATCGTACGTTCCAGTAAATCTTCGTCCATAGGATTAGTAGCCAGTATCCGCGCAGGTGCTTGTGGTTGCTTGCTGAATTTCTCCTGTAAGATACGCCGGCTGTTTACCAGGTTATTACAACGGGAGATAAGCAGACTGGTATGGAAGGGTTTCGTTATATAATCATCCGCACCGGTACGCAGCCCCTCCAATGTATGCTCAATCGCAGTGCGGGCCGTAAGAAGTACCACAGGAATATGACAGGTGGCAAAATCTGATTTTATCTCCTTGCACAATTCGGTTCCCGTCATTCGGGGCATCACTACATCGCTAAGAATAATATCCGGCTGTTCCTCCCTGCCTTTCTGCAACCCTTCTTCTCCGTCAGCGGCAGTCAATACTTCGTAATAGGGTGAGAATAACCCTGCCAGCATTTCACGCAACGAATCATTATCTTCCACAATCAGCATTTTAGCTCCTTTGATACGTTCTTTTACCGGTTCTTCTTCCTGTTCCTCCTGCCCTGTGATAAGAAACGCATCTGTTTTTGCTGCCACCACTTCATTTTTTGTCATTTCGTCCAGCTGTTCATCAGTGAAATGCTCTTTACCCAATTTTAATGTAAGAATAAATACAGTTTCCTCATCGGGAATACTGTTTGCAGTCAAAGTTCCATGATGAAGTTCCGCCAACCCTTTGCTCAAAGCCAGACCGATGCCAGTACCTTCAGATACAGTAGAGCTTTTCTCTACCTGATAAAAACGGGTGAAAATCTTCTCCAGTTCCTCCGGCTCAATCCCCTTCCCACTGTTCCGCACTTCAACTACTGCTTCATCAACCTTTCTGTAGACATGAATCACAATTGCACCGGATTGAGGCGTATATTTAAAAGCATTAGAAAGTAAATTACTAATAATTTTCTGTATCTGCCGCGCATCGTACCATACTTCCAAATCTTCCTCTTCCTTCACGAAACGGAAATCAATCTGCCGGGTAGCCGCATATTCCGCATAAAGCAAATAATTTTCATATAAGAAATCAATCAAATTGTGCCTGCGGACTTTTATCTTCATGTGCCCTTGCTCTTGTTTGCGAAAATCGAGCAACTCTGAAATCAACTCCCGAAGCTGAATACCATTCTTATAGACATTCAGTAATTTATTATAAATGGAAGGAGCAAATGCCTGCATCTGCAACAATGTCTCCATCTGCCCTATAATGATTGTAAGCGGTGTACGGAATTCATGAGAAATATTCGTAAAGAAACGAAGTTTGGATTGGTTCATCTCCTCCACATCACGGATATGCTGCTGTTCATATTTCAATGATTCGCGAAGATGGAAACGCGTCTGATAAGTCCTGACTACATAATATAAAAGTCCGCCGGCAATTGCTATATAAATAAGATACGCCCATGTCGTTTTATAGAAAGGAGGCAACACACAAATATCCAGCCGGTAATCTGCCTGAAACGCTTTATTCTTACCAATTGATTTAATCAACAATGTATACTCTCCGGCAGGTAAATTAGTATAGGTAATTGTGTTCTGTCCTCGTGTGCTAGTCCAGTCCTTCGAAAAGCCATCTAACCGATAAACGATTTCATCTTTATTGGCCGGAAGATAATTGGATGCCGCAAACTCGAAACTGAATATCGAGTGATTACTTTTCAATACGATAGAAGAAGCATCGTAAAGAGAGACCGAAAGAATCCCCGAATTATCGCCTACATGAACTTCATTTCCATTCACCAACAACCGATCGGGAATAATCCGATAATGCTTGTAGACAATGTTCAGCTGTTTTTCATAGAAAGAAACCATACCATTCATTCCTCCCAGGAAAATTTCTCCATCCCTAGTCTGGCACAAAGAACCTTCATTCAAAGTAGTAAAAGGAAAGCCATTGGCATGATTATAGTTACTGAACATCCGGCTAACCGGATCAAAAATGCAAAACCCCTGATTGGTAGTCAATAAAAGACGTCCGTTTTGAGATTCACAAACAGAGTACACACAGTCACTCCCCAATCCATCCTGCCTGGATGTAAAGCGTTCAAAATCATTTGTTTCAGGACGATACAGATTCAGTCCTCCTCCCATCGTACTTAGCCAGATTCGCTGGTTCCTATCCTCTGCAATGCAGGTAACCATATTATCACTAATACTGTTTTTCTTATTCAGATCAAAAGAATAAAGTATAGACTCTTTAGTGTCCATATTGTAACAATACACACCTTTACCCTCCACCGCTATCCAGAGACTTCCTTTCGAATCAATCTTAAGATAATGCGCCAGCACATCAGTCAGCAAGGTAAAGGAAGCTGTTTCAGGATGGAAAAGATACACTCCGTCATAAGAGGCAATGACTAGTTTATCCTGATAACCTACGATACTCAATACCACATCCGATGCATGGTCCTCCTTATTCACATTATAGTGTAAGAAACGCCCGGTTCGCAAGTCCAATTTATTGAATCCTCCCTGATGGGTACCAACCCAGACAGAATTGCGTTGACGATCATAATACAGACACTTAACTTTGTTTTGTGAAAGACTGTTTATCCCTTCTATATGCCTGTACCACTTAAATTCTTTTGTCCGGCGATCATACAGATTCAATCCTCCTCCTTCCGTAGCAATCCAGAGTTGTCCTTCTTCTCCTTCAATAATAGTCCCTACAATGGGAGAGCTAAGCCCCTCGCATTCATTCTTAGACAATTTATAATGGGTATATATCTTATAATCGGGATTAAAATAGTTGACTCCTCCGAAATATGTACCTATCCAAAAGGTTCCCTGATGATCTTTGAGAATACTGAATATGGAAGAATCACTTAAGCTGCCGGGAGCATCCGTAGTAGTAAAATGAGTAAAGACTCCGGTTTTCTTATCCAGTTTATCCAGTCCTCGTTCAGTGCCTATCCAAAAATTCCCCTGTTCATCTTCACAAACATTGCGGACGGAATTGTCGGCAATACTGTTTATACTTCCCGCCTCCCTTTGATAATGGATCATCTGCCCATTCTTGGAAATACGATATAAACCATTATCCCACATGCAAACCCATACATCTCCATTAGAATCCTGATAAAGATTATAGATATAAGTACCCGCAAAAAGATGTCGTTCCTCTTTACCCTCCGGATCCATGACATAGAGGCCATCGTTGTAAGAGCCAATCCAGAATCGTCCGGACTTATCCTTCAACAGACAATTAGGCAACACCTGTCCCGGAAAGTTACAATAGGATGTTTGTACTCCGGTCGTTTCCTCTCTTTCATATATCCTGCCATAGGTACCCATAAACAATTTGCCATCACAATAAGTAATAGCGGTCATCCACTCTTTCTGTTTATCGGAAATGTGAGTGAATGTTTCAGTCTTCATATCGAATTTACTGATTCCTTCTGTGGTAAGTACGTATATCAGCCCCTTTCCATTGCCGCAAATTCTTCTGACAGTACGTCCCAACAGAGTGGTCGGATTCCCTTTTTCCTCCTTATAGGTTTTAATGCGATTACCGTTATAAACATTCAGACCATCCCGGGTTCCAATCCAGATTTGTCCCCATTCGTCATTATAAAGTGCATATACGGTAAATTGCGAAAGTCCGTTATCGGTAGTCAGATAATTGAAAGACATATCCTGTGCATAAGCCGAAGGAAAAACGGCAAAGCTCAAAAGAAAAAATAGCCGGATTATTATCGTCTTGTTCCTCATATGGTGTATTCGTATCATTTAGTATTAGTTATAAAACACTATATCGTCCCGGTTCTGTATGCAAAATTAGTCTTCTTTCTGTATAATTCTCCGATTAAATTAGATATTTTAGGGCAAAATTGCAGATTTGTACGGAAAATGCCACTCGTTTGTACGGTAAGTAGAGACGGACGGACGATTAGTGACGAGATTTGCGTATCATTTTAATCGTAAATTTAATAATCATGAAAATGCATGTACCAGAAAGCAAACGAATCATGTCGTTATTGATCATGCTGCTAACTACATCTTTTATCTTTGCCCAAGTTACCGTCACAGGTAATGTTCGAGATGAAAGAGGGGATGAAGTCATTGGAGCCACCGTATTACTGGTCGGTAGCCAGCACGGAGTGATCACAGATGTTGACGGGAATTTCAAATTGAATATTCCCGATGCAAAAACAGCCGTTTTACAAATTTCGTATGTAGGCTATGAGACACAAAAAATTGCCCTTAAAGGCAAAACAAAAGTCAGTGTAACCTTGGCAGAAGTAGCCAATGCACTAAACGAAGTCATGGTAGTGGCATACGGTACGCAGAAGAAAGAGACACTAACAGGTGCTATCTCCTCCGTTAAAACCGACGGACTGCTCCGTTCTCCCAATGCAAGTATTGCAAGTTCACTAGCCGGACAGGTAACCGGATTATCTTCTGTCTCTACCAGCGGACAACCCGGAAAAGAAGATCCTTCTATTTATATTCGTGGAGTAGGATCGTTGACAGAAGGCGCTTCTTCTCCTCTTATATTAGTAGACGGGGTAGAACGTTCATTCTTCCAGATGGACCCGAATGAAATAGAAAGTGTTACAGTATTGAAGGACGCATCGGCGACAGCTGTATTCGGAGTACGTGGTGCCAATGGTGTTATCCTGGTAACCACCCGTCGTGGTCAGGAAGGTAAGGCAACAATCTCTATCACTTCTTCTGTCGGCGTCCAGCAACCTACCCGTATATTAAAGATGGCAGACAGTTACACCTACGCCACCTTATTTAATGAAATGAATGATAATGACGGGAAGAGCAAACATACCTTCGACGACTATGCGCTGGAACGCTTCCGTTTGGGTGACGACCCCATCATGTATCCCAATATAAACTGGAGAAAATATATCATGAAAAACTCGTCCATACAGACACAGCACAACCTGAACATAAGTGGAGGAACTGACCGCGTGCGTTACTTCATTTCCATGGGCTTTTTATGGCAGGACGGACTTTTCCGGCAATTTAAAGAATTGGATTACAATAATAATTATAGCTATACCCGATATAACTACCGGGGTAACCTCGACCTTGACATCACCAAGTCTACGTTACTGAAAGTCGGCTTAGGAGGTATCGTCGGTATCACTCACGAACCGAATGACCAGGATTATCCTTACGGATTATTCTCTCTTATCAATATGGCACAGCCATTCAACAGTCCGGGTGTTATAGATGGTAAACTTGTACTGACCGACCCGGGAAAATATGACGGCGTCCTGATGGACAACAATGCACTGGGACGTTACTACGGACAAGGATATGACCAGGCAACCAGCAATACCATGAATATGGACTTGCAATTAACCCAAAAGCTTGATTTCATCACGAAAGGATTATCCGTAGAAGCGAAAGGAGCCTATAACACTTATTATGTGTTTAAACAAAAACGTTATGGTTCGGTAGAAACCTATACTCCGTATTACCAATCGGCTTTGGAAAGTCCTGGACTTGATATGAATGATCCATCCTACAACAAAACGATTGTCTATCGTGTATCCGGTCAAAACAAACGCTTGAGTTACAGTGAAGATAATAACACAAGAGGACGTGACTGGTACTTTGAAGCAAGTCTGCGTTATAACCGTAAATTCGGCGAACACAATGTTGGCGGGCTCTTATTATATAACCAAAGCAAAAAATACTACCCCAAAACTTTCACGGAAGTACCGACTGCTTATGTAGGATTAGTGGGACGTCTGACTTATGATTATAAGTCCCGTTATGTGGGTGAATTCAATTTCGGATACAATGGTTCCGAGAACTTTGCACCGGAGAAACGTTTTGGTTTCTTCCCTTCCGGTTCTATCGGTTATGTGATTTCTGAAGAAGCATTCATGAAAAAACAGAAAGTAGTGGATTATTTGAAACTACGTGCTTCGATCGGCCTGGTAGGTAATGACAATATCAGTGACAACCGTTTCCTCTATCTATCCAATTCTTGGCTGGTAGACCAGTTACCCGGTGAAAAAGATTACTGGAACGCTTACAAGAATGGGTATAATTTCGGCTTTAATAATGGCAACATGATAAAAGGAGCGATTGAAAGCCGCATCGGTAATCCAAACGTAAGCTGGGAAACAGCCTTGAAGCAAAACTACGGTATTGATGTCAACTTCCTCAACAATCGTTTGAAGGTCAGTGCCGATATTTTCTTCGAAGACCGGAAAGATATCCTCATTAAAAGACAGACTATTCCTATCACCACCAATCTGACAAGTGACAACTTGCCGGTAGTCAATATGGGACGTGTCAAAAACCATGGATATGAAATAGACCTGAAATGGGAAGATCTCATTAAAGGCAAACTTCACTACTATATCAACGCCAATGTTTCCTATAATAGGAACAAGATTATCTTCCAGGATGAAGTGGAACCCAACGAACCCTACCAATGGAGAACCGGACAACCCGTCGGGACAATCTTCGGATACGTAGCAGACGGATTCTATAATGACAACGATTTCAAGGATGGCAAACTAAAAGAAGGACTCCCGAAACCAACCATGGATGTATCTCCGGGTGATGTGAAGTATACCGATTTGAACGGCGACGGTCTGATTACTGATGACGACCAACGTGCCATTGGTAATCCTACACGTCCTGCCTACACCTGGGGTTTGAACTATGGAGCGGACTATAAAGGCTTTTTCTTCTCCATGAACTGGACAGCCGCTACCGAGCGTTCACTGGTTCTTGACTATTTCTTCCGCAAACCATTCGGAAACAATGCCAACAATGCCCTGATGCAGTTCCATGCTGATAACCGCTGGACACCGGCAACAGCTGAAACAGCAACCGTGCCGCGTTTTGCCACCAAGTCAATGGACTACAACAGTTACACCTCTTCTTTATGGGTAAAAAACGGGAACTTCCTGAAATTGAAAACACTCACAATCGGATACAACTTCAAAGAACGGAAAGCACTCAAGAAACTGGGAATATCTCAATTAGGTATCAAATTTAGCGGATATAATTTGTTGACTTTCGACAGTTTCAAAATTATGGATCCGGAATGTACACCGGGGCTGACTGACTCTTATCCGATTATTAAAATCTATAATATAGGAATAAACTTAACTTTCTAAGCCATCTAAAATCATGAAAAGAAGAAACCTATTACATACAGGCATTGCAGCCGTACTACTATTGTCGACAGGTGCATGCGAGGACTTCAAATTCGGGAATGCTTTTCTTGACAAGCCGTTCACCACAGACATTACGATCGATACGGTATACGCACATAAAGTTTATGCCGAACAGGCACTAGCCGAAGTATACCGTTCGCTACCCGACTACCTACCCTCCGGTGGAAGATTGTGCTGGGGTATACTGGAAGGCATGACTGACTTGGGAGATGCGATCAAACCCAATGGAATACGCTCTTACTATACGGGAAATGTCAGTTCATCAACCGGCGATATGCCCTACATTCTTTATGAAGGAACTTCCGACCCTTCTTTTGGTATGTCTCCCATGACGGGAATCCGAAAAGCCTATATCTTCCTGGAAAATGTAGACCGGGTACCGGATATGACAGAACGTGAAAAGAGTATTCGAAAAGCGGAAGCAAAGATGATTATAGCTTTCCATTATTCCCAGATGTTACGCTACTTCGGAGGAATGCCCTGGATTGACCACTCCTATCTTCCCGAAGACGACATGACAACCACCCGTATGACTGTGGAGGAAACCGTGCAAAAGATAATAGGATTATTGGATGAAGCAGCAAGAATACTTCCATGGAAAGTAAATGCAGCCGACGAAGGCAGAATGACAGCCGCCGGAGCATTAGCTTTGAAATCACGTGTCCTGTTATTCGCCGCCAGTCCTCTATTCAACAATGAAAAGCCATTTATGGCTGGAGAAGCTGCCGACAAGCATTATGTATGGTATGGAAACTACGCGGAATCCCGCTGGCAGGACGCATTGGATGCCGGACTGGAAATGCTTCGGGCAAATCAGGAGAACAACAATTTCTACCAACTGGTAAATACCGGAAAACCGAGAGAAGACTTTGTCTCTGCCTACTTTGACCGTTATAACGGCGAAGTGCTTATCTCCTCGCACCGTTGGACCAATTACACCATAGGCACCAATTCTTTCGGAGAATTGCTTTATGGTATGGGAGGAGCCAGTGCCAACTATGCCGATATGTTTGAAATGGCAGACGGAACCCCGTTTGACTGGAACAACCCAACACACAAAGCACATCCTTTCTTTGACGCACAGGGAAATCCCGTACGTGATATTCGTATGTACGAAACCCTCTATGTAAACGGCGATCAATTCCGGGGACGTGAGCTCCGCATAGCCAAAGGAGAAAGTGAAGGATGCGATGATATTTCACCTGTACTGTTCCGTCTAACCTATAACGGATATGGTATGCGCAAGTTCCAACGCGACAGAGCCGATGAAGTGAATGGAAAATTCTATTCCTGCCCATTGATCCGCCTGCCTGAAATCTATCTGAATATTGCCGAAGCAATGAATGAACTGGGAAAAGCAACCACGAAAGATGAATTTGGAAACGATGCTTATGATTATATTAACATGGTTCGTAACCGGGTCAATATGCCGGACCTGACCACAGCAAAAGCTACTCCCGGAGCAGAACTACGTGAAGCTATCCTGCACGAGCGCGCCATCGAATTCGGCTATGAAGAGGTACGCTATTTCGACCTGACCCGCTGGAAACGCGATGATTTGTTTAAAACTCCTATCGAGCGTCTTTTTATCACTAAAGACAGTCAGGGAGTTTTTGCCTACACCAAAGACAGAAAAGTGTACAACGAAAGGGGATGGATTAAAAACTGGAGCGACCGTTATTTCCTGATCCCTATACCTTTGAGTGAAATCAACAAGAAATACGGACTGGTACAGAATCCCGGATGGTAATAAACAATAAAAAGACAAATTTAAATCGAAAACGTATGAAACGTAAATATATAGTAATCAGTATGGCTTTACTATCTGCTGTGACTACCTGGGCACAGCAGATAACAGGGACAGTGACAGATGCCTTAGGCTCACCTGTTGCAGGTGCTAAGGTACATCTGGTCAACACTCCGAGCGTCTCTGCCATCACTGACCGGAATGGAGTATTTGTATTGAATGGAGAAGAAGGTGACTGGATGGTAGTTTCCTATGCCGATGCCATTGGCAAACGAATCAGGGCTACCGGAAAATCTATTCAGATAAAACTGGATCCGCAGGACAGAATGGTCAATATGGGAATGGCAAGCCGCACCGCAGACCGGCAAACACAAGCCGTATCCGTTGTCACTGCAGAAGAACTCGAAAAAAACGCAACTCCCAATTCTTTTAACGCTCTCTATGGATTGGTTCCCGGACTGGAAGTAATGCAACGTACCGGCTGGACCCAGAACCCCACGACTTTGCTACGCGGCAGTAATAATCCCTTGATTGTGGTAGACGGTTTTCCACGTCCTATCGAATGTCTCAACACGGTAGAAATAGAATCGGTGACCGTACTCAAAGATGGACCGGCTACTGCTCTTTGGGGAGCCCGCGGAGCCAATGGGGTGATTCTCGTAACTACAAAACGAGGACAATATAACACCAAAATGCAGGTGAACGTCAACTATAAATACGGGATGGACTTCCCCATCAACCAACCGGAATTTGCCAATGGCTATGAATATGCAGCAGCCTTGAACGAAGCCTTGTACTATGACGGACTGGAAATGCAATATACCCGCAACGAACTGGACGCTTTCAAAAACGGCAGCAACCGGGATTTGTATGCAAATTCTGACTGGCTTGGCGAAGGATTGAGAAAACATACCGTCAACAACCAGCTCGACATCAATTTCCGCGGAGGAGGAAAAAACTTACGTTACTACACGATGTTAAGTTATAAGAATGATTACGGAATATTGAACGACAAATACGCCAAATACTCCGATCGTTATTCTGCACAGATGAGAAAATACGAACTTGATTTACGGATGAATATTGATATTGATGTCACTCCCTCTACCCTGGCACAACTAACCATGTTAGGTTCACTACGGGAACGGAAACGTCCGTCTACTTATGAAAGTGACATTTTCTACGGTCTGTTCAATACTCCCTCCGGTGCTTTCCCTGTGAAAACCTCTAACGGAATGTGGGGTAGCAACTCTGTGTTAAAAGACAATCCGATTGCCCGTATTGCAGACATCGGTTATTTCAAAGAAAACCCCAGAATGTTGCAGGCGGACATGAGAATCCGGCAGGATTTGTCATCGCTGACTCCGGGACTTAGTGCCGAAGTAGCTGTTGCCTACGATAATAATGCAGTATTTAAAGAACAAGGTAGCAAGAACTTCCAGTATGCAGTCAACACACCGATAGTCAATGTTGTCACCGGAGAAAAAGAAGCCATGTCTGAAGTTTATGGAGACAACAGTGCATTGACCGTCAGTTGTTGGGGAATGACCGAGCAATATATCAACACTAGTCTGGAAGCCCAGATAAAATACGATCGCATGTTCGGAAAACACGGAGTGAACGCCACCGCTCTATATCGTCAGGAGTCGGAAAGAGGACTGGGAGCCAATAATGCCTATAAACGTATGTATATCACGGGGATGGCAGGATACAATTACAACAATACTTATTTGCTGGATGTGGTATTCAATCAATACGGGACCAGCGTTTTGCCCGAAGGTGATAAGTTCCGCAGTTATCCGGCAGTATCGGCTGCCTGGGTGTTATCCAACGAATCATTCATGAAAAAAATGACTGCTGTAAATCTTTTGAAGATTCGTGCTTCTTACGGACGTGCCGGATGGGACCAGATTCCCTACGGACTTACTCAACAATACTATATCTGGGGTGGACAATACTACTTTGGCGATGCCAATAACGTGGCCAGCGGTAACAAAGAAGATAAACTGGCTATGAACAATCTGACTCTCGAAGTTTCCGACAAATACAATGTAGGAATAGATATGCGTCTCTTTAACAAATTAAGTGTCACATTAGACGCCTTCCTCGACAAAAGAAGCAATATGCTGATTGGAGCAGACAATCTGATTTCTTCTGCCATCGGTATCAGCGTACCCCAGCAAAATGCCGGCAAAGAAGAAAAGAAAGGACTGGAAATAAGTATGGAATGGAAAGATAATAGCCACAAAGACTTTCATTATTATGTAGGAGCCAATCTGACGTATATCAAAACCAAAGTCGTAGAAAACGGAGAAGGTTATAAGCCTTGGAGTTACCTGTCCGGCAAAGGATCAGCTATCGGACAAATATTTGGTCTGGAAGCAATCGGTTATTTCCGCGATGAGGCAGATATCGCAAATAGTCCGAAGCAACAATTCTCGGAAGTACGCCCGGGGGATGTGAAATACAAAGACATGAACAACGATGGTATTATCGACGATAATGACAAGCATGCCATCGGATATTCAAGCAGTATTCCCGAGATCTATTGCGGCATTCGCCTTGGATTTGAGTATAAAGGCTTCGGAGTAGACGCTTTGTTCCAAGGAGCGACACGTTTCAGCAAAATGCTGAATACAAGTAGTGTGTACTGGCCATTACGCAATAACACCAACATATCCAAATGGTATCTGCACGATAAAATCCGCTGGACGGAAGAAACAAAAGATATAGCCAATGTACCCCGTTTGTCAACACTGAACAATGCCAATAATTTCCAAAACAGTACGCAATGGCTGGTAAATGGTGAATACCTGAAGTTACGTAACCTGAATGTATATTACGACCTGCCGAAGAACTGGATATCGAAAATCAAGCTGGAACAATGCCGTATCTTCGCCAGTGCGAACAATGTTTTTTCGCTCGATCATGTTAAATACATGAACTGCGAAGATTTCAGCGTCAACTACCCGGATATGTTCTCTGTCTATTTCGGAGCCAGTATTAAATTCTAATATCGAAAGCATTATGAAACTAACTAAATATATCACAACAGCCTGCATAGCAGCTCTCTTCACCGGATGCGATTATCTGGATTTCGATGAAACCACCGGAATGACAAAAGAAGAAATGTACTCCTATTTCAGCAATGTAACAAGCTTATCGACTTTTGTTTACTCTCAATTACCACAAGACTTCGGTGCAATAGGAGATGCGCTAAGGGATGCCGCAACAGACAACGCTGTATATACTTGGAATCAAAGCAGCGTATATAATGTATATAATGGAACCTGGAGCCCGCTCAAAACAGTAGATGATGTATGGGGAAACTACTATACTGCTATCCGTGAAGCCAATTCATTCCTGGAAAACTATTCGCTCGAGGTACTGGAACGTTTCAAATGGAATGTGGATTACGAAATTGATGTGGAAAAAGCTAAAATGCGCGTACATGAAGTACGTGCCCTCCGTGCTTTCTTCTATTTGGAGCTAGCCAAACGTTATGGTGATATCCCCCTGTTGACACGCACTTATCAGATAGATGAGATTAATTCCGTAGAAAAGACTCCGTTTGACAAAGTGATTGATTTTATTGTCGATGAATGTGACAAGGCAGCACCGGAATTACCAGTCAGTTACAAAGATTTCTATAATGAGACCGGACGTGCTACACGAGGAATGGCCATGTCTGTCAAGGCACGCGCTTTACTGTATGCTGCCAGCAAACTTCACAATCCTTCTCACGCCACTGACAAATGGAAGAAAGCTGCCAAAGCATCTTATGACATTATTAAAACGGGATGGTACACTTTACCCAACATTGATGTTGATCCTTTGTATGACGTGAACGGAGGAAACGTAGTTCTCAACTCGTCCCAACTGATTTTTGAACGCCGTAACAATGACGACAACGCTTTCGAATCAAGAAACCTTCCAATCGGTTTCGAGAACGGAAACAGTGGCAATACTCCAACACAAAACCTGGTCGATGCTTACGAAATGGCGGACGGCACTCCGTTCAGCTGGGAAAATACCAAACATGCATCCAAACCATACTCCGGACGTGATCCGCGTTTCTACAAAGCTATCCTTTACAATGAAGCTTCCTTCATGGGTACCAAAATAGAAACATTCGAAGGTGGCAGAAATGCATCACCCATTACGGGAGCCACACTGACCGGATATTATCTACGCAAATATATGAATGAAACAGTCTCCCTGTCTCCAACCAATCCGATCAAAAAGCCTCATCACTTCATCCTGTTCAGATATGCAGAAACATTGCTGAACTATGCAGAAGCCATGAACGAACTTGGCGGACCGGACTATACCTCCGATGCCGATGAACTGCCAATGTCAGCACGCACAGCTCTGAATATGGTTCGTAGCGCAGCCAATATGCCTAATATTACGGACAATGGAGATGACTTCACCACTCGTCTGCGCAACGAACGCCGCATAGAACTCGCTTTCGAGGATCATCGTTTTTGGGACATCCGCCGCTGGATGATCGGAGATGTAGTGAAAGATATCTATGGAGTAAAAGTCACTAAAAAAGGATCAAAATACAGTTATACTCCGGTGAAGATACAGACACGCGTCTGGGACGAAAAGATGAATCTTTATCCTATCGCTCAATCGGAGATTTATAAAAATGGCAACTTAACACAAAACGACGGCTGGGAGTAATGACTACTCCCGCTGTCTCCCCCTTATATTTTAATATTTAAAAGGAACAGCTATGAAACAAGTAATAAGCATTTTATTGTTATGGATTGGAGTATTATCCTGCCAGTCGGAAGACATCAATATCTATACACTACATGCCAAAGACGAATCAAAGGCAATAGACGGCTGGAAATTGATCTGGTCGGAAGAGTTTAATCAGGAAGGTCCCCAATTTGATGCAGACAAATGGATTTTTGAGCCGAAAGGTAATTCTCCATGGAACAAATATTTAACGGGAAATACAGAACAAGCTTATGTACAAAACGGAAGACTCATTCTACGCGCAGAGAAAAAAGACGGTCAGTACATGACCGGAGGTATAAGCACACGTGGAAAAGCGGGATTCAAGTATGGAAAGCTGGAGATATGCGCCAAGTTCAACAGTTTACAGGGAGGTTGGCCGGCTATTTGGTTACTACCGGTACAACGGCAGTATCCAAATCCTCCGGGAGCAAATGAGTATGGAGGAGAAATCGATATTATGGAACAAGTCAGCCTTGAGAAAGTAGCTTGGCATACAGTACATAGTCACTATACGTTGGATTTAGGTCTGGACAAAAACCCACCACGTGCAGGAGGCGGGACTTATAAGGAAAATGAATTCAACCTATACACCCTCGAATGGACTCCGGAAGAACTGACATTCCTGATTAACGGTGAGGAAACATTCAGTTATCCGAATATGCATCTGGAAAATGAAGCGGAAATGAAGCAATGGCCGTTCGACGTTCCCTACTATCTGATTCTAAACTATGCCCTTGGTGGTGAAGGCACATGGCCGGGGGAAATTGATGACTCCGGATTACCGGGACAAATGGAAATCGAATATATCCGTTATTACCAACAGGAAGAAGAAAACAAACCGGATGACGGAGATGATGAGGAAGAAGAGGAACCGTCTGAAAATTTGGTTGAAAACGGAGACTTTGAACAGGATTTTGCAGCGGACAAGAAACCGGGTATATGGGCAGCCTGGCAAACACAAGGCAGCAACACGTTGAATTATCTGAATATGTGGTTTGCAAAAACCGGAGATGCTTTGGTGGTAGACGGTAGTACAGGAGCAAACGGCAGTAGTAGTTCTCTTAAATATGCTGCCAGTGTAGCAAACAGTTGGGACGTAGACTTGTCTTATCCTATGCAAGGAGTGGAAGCCGGTAAATATAAGTTTAGTTTCTACGTAAAAACGAATCAGGATGATACACCTTTCGTTACCAGCATCACCCTATGCGAAAATGATGAAGATATAGCCAAAGAAGCGAAATACCAGAAAGCAATCGTTCTTCAAAATGGCAAACAAGAGATAAAGACCGGAGTCAACGATATTTGGGGGACACAAATCAACCGGGCAGGAAAAGAATGGAAACAATACTCCATGATTGTGAATATCCCGGACAACAAACTGGTGAAATTCGTATTCAAGCCTTGTGCGGGAAATAATAACAGTTTGAGTGGTTACGACTGCAAGAAAGCGGACAATGTAGTTTACTGGTTCGACAAAGTAACCCTCGAGCCGACCGATGAAGCCGGACCGGGAGAAGGCGAAGAGCCTGCCACCGAATTGGTAAAAAACGGAAGTTTTGAGAAAGACTTCGCTGCAGATAAACAACCGGGAATATATGCAGCCTGGCAGACACAAGGTAATAATACCCTGAACTTTCTGGATATGTGGTTTGCAAAACCGGACGTCACCAATCCGTCACTTTCCATAGATACCAGCACAGGAGCTAATGGTAGCAATCGTTCTTTGAAATATACCGCCGAGAAAGTTGATAATACCTGGGGAGTAGACTTGTCATACCCACTACAAGGAGTAAAACCCGGTAAATACGAATTGAGCTTCTATGCTAAAACCAATCAGACGGAATCTCCGTTCATCACCAGTATCACTCTTTGCGAAAACAATGAAGATATTGCCAAAGAAGCTAAGTTCCAGAAGGCAATTGTATTGCAAAATGGAGCGCAAACTATCGAGTCCGGCGAAAATGATATTTGGGGAACAGTTATCAATCAGGCAGGTAAAGAATGGAAAAAGTATGCTGTAACTGTAGATATTCCTACCAATGTACTAGTCAAGTTTGTATTCAAACTATGTGCAGGTGCCAATAACCAACTGACCGGTTACAATGCTACGGCAACAGACAATGTTATTTATTGGTTCGATGATGTTTCTCTGAAACTGGTAACGGAATAAATAATCACATATCACATCTGTCTTGAACAAAAAAGGAACAGTTCCACCAATAGTGGTCTGTTCCTTTTCATACATTATAGTATGAAAGTATTGTACTTAAATCAAAGAAAGTATCTTCGGTAAACTACCATTTATATAATTACTACTTAGAGATAATCACAATCTTTTCATCAACACCTTTATCAGGTACTCGTACACTGCAGACACCAGTTTCTTTATCCCAACTCCACGCCACAGTTTCCGTATCATTCTCTAAATTTTCTTCCAATCGTTCCGGTTTTACCTTCTTTATCTTCTTTCCTTTGGCAGTTACCTCTTTCGGAGCTTTTGCAGAATAAATACGGAACAACAGATTTCTCGGACCGGGGACAGTGTATCCTTTTCCTTCACGGGCAGAGACTGTCAGTTCATATCCATTTGCCAGAGTGCTGCAAACAATCGGTGTTTTGACAAATTCATCACGCTGGTATCCTAAGTTTTCTCCTTCATCTTCGTAAAGAGTAAAGACTGCCTGTGCGCCTTCCTGTGCGGGGAAGATTTCAAAAGTAAGTGGATATACCGGTTTCTCATGGGTGTAGTTCATCACCGGCATGGTGGGGATGATAGAACCTTGCTTCACAAACATAGGAACAGAGGACAAGGGAGCATCAACCGTAGTCCACTGCTCTCCGGTGTAGACCGTCTGCTTGTTGTTGTAGTCTATCCATGTACCTTCGGGAAGATACACGTTCTTTGTGCGGGCACCTTTCTTCACCACAGGGGCTACCAACAATTCACGACCGAACATGAATTGAGCATCCGTAGAGAAAGTTTCCATATCCATTGGATATTCGAGAAACAGAGGCCGCATGATAGGCAATCCTGTATCATACGCTTCGCGGGCGTAAGTGTAGATATACGGCAACAAACGATATTTCAGTTCGATAGCTGCTTTCGCGTTCTTTTCCGCTTCCGGGCCGAAAAGCCATGGTTCCACCGGATTATCTCCCTCATGATGGATACGGCTCAGAGGATTGAATGCACCGAATTGAATCCAACGGGTATAGAGTTCCGCCATAGCCGGATAATCCTCAATATCCCCACAGTAACCGGTAATATCACAGGAAGAAAATGGGATTAATCCCAACCCTGCGGAAAGCATTACAGGAATCTGATTGGCTAATTGTCCCCAACCTTGCAATACGTCGTCTCCGTTTCCGCTATCACCCGTCCAGCCGAACGTATAACGTTGCAATCCGGCATAAGCAGCACGAGTCATTTGGAAAACACGACGGTCCGGGTTCCTCTTTTCAAATTGCTCCTTCACCACTTTGTCCCAGGTCAGGCCATAGACGTTATGGATTTCATCGTGCATACCCAAATGGTGCTTCATCACCAGGCGTTCCGTCTGCTCTTCGTTACTCCAGGCAGGTTCGCCCATATCTGTCCAGAAGCCGGAGATACCATCATCAATCGGTTTCTGCTGATAAGCCCCCCACCAGTCGGCTACGGCAGGCAGGGTGAAGTCCACCACTCCGCAGTTCCCACCCCACGGCCAGGGCATATCGTAGCTTTTGCCGTTCGTATTGTCCTTTACAAAATATCCTAAGCGGTCTGCTTCTTCCCATTGTTTTTTATTGGCTTGTGCAATTACCGGGTCTTGAGATACGACTACCTTAAAACCCATCTCCTTCAAATCCGAAAGCATCTTTTTGGGGTTTTCATAGTTTCCTTTGCGCCATTCGAAATCCTGCAAGTATTCTGTCCAGCCGATATCCTGATAGATAATATCACAAGGGATTCCCCGTTTCCGGTAGCCTTCGGCTATTTCACGGCTTAACTTTTCACTTGTCAACAGACCGCGGCATTGGGCAAAACCCAACGCCCATTTCGGCGGCATGATAGGTTTTCCGGTCAGTCCGACATATTGGCTGATGATTTCTTTATAGTCTTTACCGAAGATAAAGTAATATACCATTTCCCCGTTCGGCGCTTCAAAACTGTAATAATCACGGCTTTCCGTTCCGAATTTGAATTCTGTCTTATAGGTGTTATCAAGAAAAATACCATACCGATAATTGCTCATAAAGAAAGGAATACTCTTGTAAAGAGGATCTTCTACCACACTATAACAAGGTTTGTCACTATTCCACATCTTATAAGACTCGCCACGACGATCCATCTTTCCCGCTTTCTCACCAAGTCCGAAGAAGTGCTCGTCACGACGAAGCACTTTATATTCCACCTTCTTCGTTCCTTCACTGACATGACCTTTATCGGCATAATCGCTAAACAAGAGTTTCTGATATTTATCGAATATCTGAAGACTCATCGGAGATTTATTCACCCGGATACGCAACTTCGGAGTAAATATCTCGTAACAGGCCGCCTGTTCATCCACATGAATAGTTCCTACCTCTTCCAGTTCTTCATTAATCACTGCAAACGAAGCATTTCTTCGCTGCAATTGCCCGTCGGGTGAGAACCAGATTTTCACGACGGAAGAGCTACAAAGTTGCAATTGCAACGCGGCACTGTCCGTCAGGTGAAAAGTCACCTGACGTCCCTGCTGTGTAAAAGAGGAGCATGTACGTGTCGTATTTTCCGCCCACATCCATGTTGGAAACATCAGGCACAACATCCATACCCATAATCTATATCTAATCATCATACCTATCATTTTAAGTCATTCTGCTACAGCCGCGTTATTGAACTATACTCATTTTATTCAGCTGCAATTTCTTTTATTCAGCCACAATCATTGTCCAATATTTCAAGGAAGGCAATGTAAAAGAGACAATTCCGTTCTCCTGCGTAAAGGCCAATTCCTGCAAGGCTCCTCCGTGTGCATCCGGCGACGCTACCCATAACTTATTCACCTTTGCCGACAGATTCATTTGCAAAGCCGCTTTCGTAATCAAAGCCGGTTCCGGCATCGTACCGTCCACATCTCTCCAGCTAAGACTGTTCGCTTGCGAGAAATTAAGAAGATGTATGACTTGCTTGCCACCTACCTGCTTGGCATAAGTAGTAACTGATCCCTGTTGAGGAGGCCAACTATTCAATCTCATTTCGCCATTGGTACAATCTATGGAAACACGATTTTCCGTACCACCGTCACGAAGCAGATTCTGATAAGAAGTCAGAAAATCATAATAACGAACCATCGCTGTTTTCAATTCTTCGCTCATTGTCAGATTCTCATTCGGGAAGTACTCTTTGCACAACATGTGATCGCCTCCCAGTTCAAGGTGCGAACCACCCAAAGCAAACATGACAGCATCTGTCAATAAGATACCCGGCGTATTAAATTCTCCCCGGTTATCCGCTTTATTATAATTCATATAAGCTGCAAAAACCGTATTCAACTGATAATTGCCATATACTCCATTTTCATAAAGAATGGCTTTCAGATTGGTAAAATCAGCCTCATCCGCCCACACCTCATTATAGAAGAAATCAACTTTACCAGTCTCCCCAATCTGACGGGCACCGTAACGGCTGACCGCATTCATCACCAAACTTTTGTCCGGATGAGCCTGCTTCGTCGCTTCAATAAAAGAAGCATATCCTTCACGCAGATTGACCGGAATACCCTTGTAATTGTACAACGTGCTGCGTCGTCCCAACTGGTCTATCTGATAGCCGTCGAAGGCAAAGTTCGCATATACATCATCATTCCTTTCGTTCAAATATTTCTGCCATTCCTTATTAGAAGGATCTACCAGATAAATATTACTTTTCCATCCGCCCGGCAGATCGTGACTGTCTTTAGTAGTGTGAGAAGCATCCTTAAACAAATACCATTCCTCCTTCACCCCGTCCGTAGCTGCATCCTTCAACGCCCCGAAACAAAGATTGTAAAACATAGACTTCATGCCGAAACGATGCTGCGCTTCAATGTAATTCTTCACAGAACTTGTATAAACCTCCCGGTTAGCGATGTCCATATATACTTCGTCCAACTGCGTGCGTGTACCACCCAACGGCCAGTGATGTTTATTATGCCAGTCCTGAAACTGTACCCAATTGATGTGATGACGATTCAGATACGCCATCTCTTCCTGTGTCTTCCCGGCCGTCTTCTCCCGACTGAAATCAGCGACAAAACCATAACGGGGGAAACGTGCCGGATCACTGGATACATCTACCGCAATCGTACCGACAATTACATCCGTACCATTCTCCTGGCGGTACAGTTCCGCCATATATCCTTTGAAATCAGTAGTAGGCGGTTGCCATGTCCAACTGGTACCATTTACCGACTCTTCTCCGACAATCTCCCCTAAAAGACGATAGCGAACTTTAGTTCCGGCAGGCAACGCATCTTCTGCTGTAAACACCACTTTCTCCCCCGGTTTATAGAAAGCCTTATCTGTAGACAGTTCCACACTTAAATCCGATGTTACCGGAGTCACTTCGGTGACACCGCCCGAAGCTCCTCCATTCTCCTGGTTCGACCCATGATCGTCACTGCAAGCCATACACAGGAAAGCAGCCACCAAATATATTATTTTCTTCATCTTGAATTCTTGTTTTATTGTTTCACAATCGAAATCGTCTCTTTCAACTGGTCAATCGTAATCCGATAAGAACCGGCTTCCTGAATATTCCACTTATTATCCAAACTACCCAAATCTGCATCCGGATACATACTGCTCAACTCCGCATCCGACTTGGTAACGAACAATGCCGTCTCTACTTCACCCGTCGGAGCCTTATTGCTCTTATCCGCCATAAACCAGTCTCCATTCCAGTCTGACTGTTTATCGCAGGATATCTTCATCTCACCTGCCTTCAGCGTGCCGCTCCAGGTAAAGATGTAAGGACTGTCGGCACTCTTAGTCATCGGAGTAGCATTGCCTAAATCCCATCCGTTCGGAGTTGCCTCACCCACCAGATACAATCCTTCGTAAGGAGTGAACGGACGCATCAGCATCTTTTCTTTTCCTTTTCCTGTGTAGAACCATACTTTATAAGGCTTGCCACATTCGGCTTCCTTCATCTGCCATTTATTATCGTCACCTCCAAGCACTACTGATGTCGAAGTGTACGGAGCATTAGCCATGGTAGGATGGAAGAAAGCATCCGCCTGATCGAAATCCGTCACAGAAGCGAACTTAAAATCTCCGTCTGCTTTCCAGGGAATCACGGCTCCATAATGGAACAGATCCATCTGGACAGCATCTTTAGACAATGCCTCAAATCCCCAACTACCATTACCGGTAAACGAACCGACAATGAAAAATTCTTCAAATCTCCAGCCAATATCTTCTGTTTCGGTAAGTGTCAACGTTAGGTCTAACAGGTTTACTTTTACGATGTAAGTTGCCTCTTTATCAATTGTAAACGGTTCGTCCGGTTGGTCACCCGATGTACGATAAACTAGTTTGAGTTCTTCTCCGGCAGTAGCGTCACGGTTGTACGACGGCAGGAATTCTCCTAAAGTCGTTATAAACTTGAACGATCCGACGTTCAGTTTTCCTGTCCATGTAAACTGTCCATTATCCGTACGCTCCATTGCCGTTGCGTCATCGGCGCTCCATCCGTTCGGAGCAGCATCACCAATCAGGTAAAGCGTGGTAGTAACCGGCTGGTAAGTAGTCACTGTAAAGGCAGTTGTCGCGCTCTGCTTCTGATCTTCCATTCCGGCAACAACAGCTGTGATACGTGCTTCCAACTCCGCTTTCACGGCATAACCGATACCGAACTGCGTATGCAGAAATTGATTGAGTTCCTCCACTTTCTTAGTCCACTGGTACGTTCCCGTACCCAAGTCTACCGAATAAGCATTCGCGAAGCCTGTCCCTGCCTTAGCCAATTCCAGCGTATAAGAGATGCGGTTACCGCTTCCGTAATTCGTTCCGGTAGTCCATGAAAGCGCCAGCGCCTCTTGGCTATGGTTCTTTTCGTTCAACACCAGCTCCTGTTGATTCACCGAAAGGGTGAGAGTATCATGTCCTTTATCTGTCTCCATATAATCCTCGGTACAGGCAACCATCGTTCCACCGATGAAAAGAGAGCATAACAACTGATATATATATTTCTTCATCATATTATTTGTCTAAATGAATGATTATAAAACGGATTAATAACCGGGATTTTGAGTCATCAGGTGATTGGAGTCCATCTCCGTCTGCGGAATAGGCAACAGGAGACGTTCTTTAGTCACATTATTCTTACCGATGGATTTCAGGAATGTCAATGCATAATTTCCATTATCAATCCGGATCATATCGAACCAGCGGTGTCCCTCAAAAGCAAGTTCCATCCGGCGTTCGTGAATAATCTTTTCTCTCATTTCGGTCTGCGTCAAAGTAGTCGGCAGCTCTGTCAGTCCGGCACGCTTACGAACGATATTCAGCGGTTCGGCAGCCTGATCCGGATGTCCCTGCTCATTCAAGGCTTCCGCTTTCTTCAGCAAGACATCCGCATAACGGTATACTACAAAATTGTTGGGGTTGGTATTATACTCCGGAGAGACGGTTTTCGACACAAGGAACTTACGTACGTTATAACCCGTATTCGACCAGGAACGTCTGTATTCCATGCCGTCAAAAGCAGGACAGCCCTGATACAACACAGTGATGTCTTTCCGCAAATCACCGTCTTCGTATTGCTTGAAGAACTCTTCCGTAGGCAAGTTCCATCCATAAGCACCGGCTACCATACCCGAATTACGAGGCCCCATGAAGGTAGACAGCCAGGATGACTGGTTATCACCGCCCCAGAAGTCATATTCCGTACTACCGGAGTATTGCACTTCGAAGAGAGATTCTGCACCATTATTGATTGTAGCATTAAAGTTATCGGCATAATTGCATTGAGTCAGATCATATCCCATTGCAGCAATGTTATTGCACAAGGTCACTACTTCATTATAATAGTCACGATGATTAGGAGCCAGTGTCAGGTAAATATCTGCCAGCATAGCCATTGCAGCCTCTTTACAGGCACGTCCCCTGTTGGCATCTCCATAACTGCTTTTCGGAGGAAGCATAGTCACCGCATTCTTACAGTCGGAAAGGATTTGAGCATATACCTCATCTACCGTATTACGGGCAATATCCGTAGATTCTCCCGGTTCAAACGGGGTTAAACGCAAAGGTACTCCACCATACAGGCGAACCAGTATATAATAATAATGTGCACGCAGGAAATAAGCCTCACCCATGCAACGAGTCTTTATCTCATCGGAGATAGATGCCGAAGGCAGATTGGAAAGCACAATGTTGCAACGTCCGATCCCTACCCACGGAGAACGCCATACATACAAGGCAAAGCCGTTGTCGCTCTGAGCAATGAAATTGGAAGCCTGAACAGTCTCCAAACCGTCAGTACCTCCTCCGGCCCCTACTTCACTGTTGCCTGCAATGATGTCGAGGCTCCAGATACGCTGGTTATACATATTAGATGACTGAAGCGTCTTGTAGCAGGCAGTAGTCAGTGCCACAGCAATCTCGTTCGTCACTTCCGATTCGGGATCGACGCCATATTTAGGATATTTATCTAAGAAATCATTACATGATGTCAATGCCAATATGGCAAACATAAATACCAAAGTGGTTATCTTTTTCATATTCTTCCTCCTGATTTAAAAGTTAAAGTTCAAGCCCATGCTGAACGTACGTGAGATCGGGTAGCGGCTGCTGTCGATACCATTGACGTCAACTTCCGGGTCGAAGCCGGAATATCCGGTGATAGTTGCCACATTCTCGCAAGAGAAAGAGATGCGGGCATTTTCCAGTTGAATCTTTTGCATCCACTTTTTGGGCAGTGTATACGAAAGCGTGATATTCTTCAGACGGAGATAGGAACCGTTTTCCACAAACCTGTCGGATACACGGCAGTTTTGGTTCGGGTCTCCCCAAATGGCACGGGGCATAGAGTTACTGGTTCCTTCACCCGTCCAGCGGTTCAATACGGCTGTGGTCTGGTTGTAAGCGGCTGCCATTCCTTCGTTGTCAACATTGTTGGCGTTATAAATCTTGTTTCCCGATACGCCTTGCAGGAAAACGGAGAGTTCCCATCCTTTATAAGAGAAATTATTGCTTAAAGAGAAGAACCAGTTCGGATTCGGGTTGCCGATAACGGTACGGTCTTCATCGTTGATGACTCCATCGTTATTCAAATCCCGGAAACGAATGTCACCCGGAGCGGCTCCCGGTTGGGTGGCGTGGCGGTTTACTTCGTCCCAGTTTTGGAAAAGTCCGTCGGTCATGTATCCGTAGAATACATTGATGGGATAACCGGCTCTAAGCATAGTCACGTATGAGTTACCTATCTGATTGATAAACATCGGGGTTTCGCTGTTCAGGTCCAGAATTTCATTCTTGTTATAGGTAGCCGTTAAAGCGGATTCCCAGGAGAAAAGACCTTTCAGGTTGATGGTGCGCAGAGTCATTTCCACTCCTTTGTTACGCATCTTTCCGGCATTGGTAAAGGTTTCAGTAGTATCTTCAAAACCGGAGGTGATAGGGATGGAAGCTTTCACCAACATGTCAGTTGTCTTCTTGATATAGGCATCCAGCGAAAGGTTGACACGTGAATTGAACAGGCTCATATCCACACCGAAGTTGGTTTGGCGTACTTCTTCCCAATGAATATTCGGATTGGAAAGGGTGGTAGATACCAAAGCGGTGGAATTGTTGTTGCCGAAAGGATAGACTCCCGTATTGTAGGAAGCAACAAAGCCGTAGTTACCGATTTCCTGATTACCGGTCACACCGTATCCGATACGCAGTTTGAGGTCATTCACCGGCGAGTTGTCTTTCGGGAACCATTCTTCCTGCGAAATACGCCATGCCAGAGAAACGGAAGGGAATGTTCCCCAACGGTTGTTCTTACCGAAGCGGGAGGAACCGTCACGGCGCACAGTGGCTGTAAGCAGGTATTTATCCTCGTAAGAATAGTTGAGACGTGCCATCAGAGAAAGCAGTGCCCAGTCGCTCTGGCTGCCGCCGATACTGTACATCTTCTCGCCGTTGTCCATCTCATGGATATTATCAAACATAAAGATATTCTTTTGAGCATTCAGGTAATCGTAGTTGTTCCATTGGGCGGAAGAACCAGCCATTACACCTACGCGATGTTTCCGGGCAAAAGTATGGTCGAATACAAAATAATTATCCCACAAATAGGTAAAGGCTTTATTGTCGCTCTTATAACGGGAAGATTCTTCTACCGGATTCGGCTTCCAGTCGTAAGCCGGAGTAAAGTTGTCGACAAACCAGAATTTGGCATCATAACCAAAGGTACTTTTCAACTTCAACCATTTGGTAAAGGCAATCTCTCCGGTGATGTTTGCCAGGAAGTTATATCCTTTTGTCTCGTTAGTCATCATGTACAGTGTGCCGATCGGGTTGCGGACACTTCCATACCATTGCGCTTCCTGTCCGGGACCGCTCCAGCTACCGTCTTCATTCTTCACCGGCTGGGTGGGAAGTGCTTTCATGGCATCTCCGATGCTATAGCTTCCTCCTTCTTTCACGTCAGTGCTGAACGTCAGGTTGGTAGTGAACTTCAACCATTTATTAACCTGGGCATCGCTATTTGCCTGAAAGTTGAAGCGGCGGTAATTAACGCTTTCTACGATACCGGACTGATCGAGGAAACCACCGGATACATAGTAATGTGCCTTTTCCGTACCACCGGAATAGCTAACCGAGTAGCTTTGCTTCACTCCCGTACGTAGCATCTCATCGAGCCAGTTCGTTCCTGTTCCCAATAAAGAAGGATCTGCCCAGTAAGGATTCGTATTATCGTTATTGTTAGACAGCATATCATTGCTCAAGGCGGCATATTGCGCGGCATTCAGCATATCGGGCACTTTAGTGGCATTCTGGATAGCCCAGTTTGCGTTTACCGTTACTTTTCCGGCACCTTCGGCACCACGTTTACTGGTAATCATCACCACACCGTTTGCACCACGCGAACCGTAGATAGCTGTTGCCGAAGCATCCTTCAATACGTCTACCCGTTCCACATCAGCCATATTCAAGGAAGACAATCCCAAGTCGGTAGGAATTCCGTCAATGACAATCAGCGGGTTACTGTTATTGATCGTCCCCAAGCCACGGATCTTAATGGTGACATTATCACCCGGTTTACCGGCATCGATAATCTGCACGCCGGATACTTTTCCCTGCATTGCCTGACCGATATTGGCTACCGGAGAGTCTTTGATGTCCTTCACTCCGACAGAAGATACGGCACCGGTCAAATCGCTCTTTTTCATTGTTCCGTAACCCACCACTACTACTTCGTCCAATACTTCCGTATCTTCCTGCAAGGTTACTTTCAATGAGTTTTTCCCGTTCACGGGAACTGTCTGCGTCTTATAGCCGACAAAAGAAATAGTCAGCGTACTGTTGGCAGAAACGCTTAATGAGAAGTTACCGTCTATATCGGTAATCGTACCGTTCGTTGTACGTCCTTCTACCACACTGGCACCGATCACCGGCTCGCCCGTGGCATCTACTACATGTCCTTTTATGGAAATCTGTTGTGCGAATGCACTAAGAGATAGGAACAAGCCACACATTATCAGTAAGAGGCGGCGTTCAAAGCCTTTCGACTTCATACTCTGTTTCATGTACATTAATTTAAAGTTAATATTAGGGTTACTTTTGTTTTCGTTCTCTGTGTCATTCTTGAAATGACCGTGAAACAAAAGTATCCACATTTCATACTGCTTCTTAAAGCAGATAGCAAAAATATAGTGATTTATACAGTATCTCACAGCATAAACCACTAAATATAAGAACGTTATAAAATAGAAGTCAGACTAAAAAAGTAGTGGTTTTCTTATTCTTCCACCTTCCCGATTTGCATTACTTTAGTCTCAAATTCATCTCTTTCTCCCAAAGATTTGTTACGGACACGGGTCCGGTAATTATAAATGGTAGTCACGGAATAACGGAGGAATTGCGCTATCTTGGTACTGTCCGTAATCCCCAGCCGGATAAGGGCAAAGATGCGAAGTTCGGTGTTCAACAGTTCTCCCGGTTTGGGTTGCATGGGTTCTGTGAGCAGCGCATTAAATTCCTCCACAAAATTGGGGAAGAGTTGCAGGAAAGTCATGTCGAAGTTCGCATAAAACTCTTTCAGTTCTTCATCAATGAATTGAGAAGATTTAATGGCTTTATATAGTTCTTCCACTCTTCCGGCAGCAGCAATTTTATTTAGGGAACGACGGTATAAATCCATCTTGTCGAGATAAGTGGAGCATTGGTCCATATATCGGCCGATATATTCCTCCTTGATATAGTTGGCTTCCGAAAGCGTATGGTTCATCTCTTTCAGCTGCGAGTTGGAGTCGTGAAGTTCTTCGTTCAGTTCTTGCAGCAACGTATTGGTATCGACCACTTCGCGACGTGCGGCAGCAACCTTTTTCATCTGCTTGTAAACGAAGAAAATGGCAACCAACAAAAATACGGAAAGCAAACTGATACAAATCAATGAGACTTTCATCTCCTGCTGTTGCCGTTTGGCTTTCAATTGATAAGCCTGGTCAATGATAGGAAAGACTTGCGAGATTTCTAACGTACGAAGGCGTGCATTACAAAGAGTAGCATCTTCTAAAGAACATTTCAGGTAATTGTAGGCACGGTCAATATCCCCTTCATCGTAGACAAGGGAAGCGAGTTTGCGCAAAGATACATATTCCTTTACCGCCGATTTCAGGTCGGCAATAGCCGAAAGAGCCAGGTAATGCTTTTGCCCTTGTTTGTCGCCTTTCAACCGGTAACCCTCGGAAATGGTATAAGTAAGCATTGCTTTTGAATGGTCATCCAAAGAAGGTTTGTTGTAATATTCCATCAGCATACGGATGGCTTCATCGTATTGAGCATGTACGATACACTTATCCGCCATCACCAATACGTATCCCAAAGAGTCGGAAGCGTTGACCTGCAGAAGAGAGTCACGATACAGGTCCGTCATTCGATAATACTCCTTCTTGGCTTTCTCCGTAACGGCATAATCTCCCATCAATCCATAAATAGTGCGATACAAATGATAATAATAACCATAGAGATAATCGGGCAGCGTTTTCTTATCAATCTGCCCCAATAGTTCCAACGCTTCTTTATACATTCCGGTAGTTCCCATCACTTCCGCCATATTCATGGCAGCATCATCCAGGTAATCCAGTTTATCCATGCGATGCGCCAGTTCCTCTTTCCGTTGAGCATAGACAAAAGACGAATCCAGATTATAAGCCCTGTATTCATCGAAAAGACGTCCGCAAAAACTATATCGTTGTTCATCGGAAGTAGCCTCCAACAACAATTTCTTCAGGTCAGCGATACGCGCCTCCTTTTCCGCTCCATAGGTCTGACGGTTTTTAATGATACCATCAATCTCACGAAGTAACGCATCGGTACTCTTATTTTCTTTTGCATAAAGCAAACCAGAAAGGACGATTGTCACAAAAATCAGAATCACTTTTTTCATAGTGCCGTATGTATTATAGTTGCAAAGATAAAAGTCTTTCAGAAACTTCCGGCTTTCAGGAGAAAATTATTATAGTCGGAATGAACAATCTTTATTAAAAAGAAGAAGCAAAACAGATTTATTATAAACATAATTCGGCTAATGACATGAAAAAGCAAGAAGGTTTATATTCATCACTCTGGTACGTCAACACTCCAACTTTCTTTCCCTTTCTTCGTTCTTTCTGCGGGAATATGCTATTTTTGTATTATCTCATAAATATGAGAACTAAAAAAAGGAACAATTATGGAAGAAGTCATATAGAAACTCTGCTTGATATAATTATTCTGAATACACAAATTTTCATTTCTCATAGTGTCTTTCCAGTCAACCTATAACAAGAATAAAAAACAACTAGTCAACCATTATCAGGGAAGTACATATTCTTTTTGTCCCATATATTGTGGGAAAGTATTCCCTACTAACTGGGAAAAGATTCCCTCATTTTGTGGGAACAAATTCCCATAATATGAGAGAATACTTTCCCACAATATATGGGACGATCGGAACTAGTTTATCTTCAACTAGAAAAAGGAAGAAGACAATATCTTAACTATGAGAAATACCTTGAAATACTATGAGAACAAGGTGAATTTTAAGCTAAAATAGAGGGTATGTTATGAGAAATACCATGTTAGAAAGTATTTCTCATAAGCTACTTATCTGATTCTTTGTTGTTTATCAGTCATCAATGAGAATATGAGAAATAAAAATGAAAAATCGTTTGCAGAGCTTGCTGAATTTTTAATTGATGTACTCATGACTGCACCGTTCTTAGTTACATGGAAATTTAGGGGCGCTATGCCCCTAAATTTCCATGTGGGAGTTGGCATTTGCCTCATTTCCATATCTTTGTAAACCAATTCAATTTTATTCTTTTGATTCTCATACACCACTTTTTTAACCGGCATTTATAACAGTTGAACTGTCCTAATTCAAGTTCTATCTCTAAATCCCGTACCCGTTCGTTTTGTTCCATCCACATTCCCCGTAATGCATCCCGCTGTGATTTGGCTTCCCTATATATCTCAAGCTCTTTGTCGCGTGCCCCTAAGAGGAAAGCATATATCAAGCACGTCTCGGATTTACCGACACAGAACTGTTCTAATGCTTTCACATATTCGGGATCAATACCTTTCGCCCTGTTTTTCAGGAATCCACGGAGACTCTCATCGCTTACGACCGTTTTGTAATCCTTGAAATATGATATGATTACCTGCATATCCACCCAAAGTTGGATATATTCTTTTTTAAGATTGTATTTCTTAGCCGCTTCTTCTACATTAATCCATTCTGACATAATGTTCGTTTTTTTATGTGTGATACAATGAAAGAGGGATACTCTTTTTATTATATTAGCACAACGGGCATCTACGCTTTCTGCAGTCCGGTGGGCGGGGATTGGTTAGGTTATATTGGGGTATTATGAATAAACCAACCGGATACAAGAAAGGCGCAGATGCTGTTGCACCATTATCCGCTCATAAGGCTTAGCAACACCCTTCGGAAGATAATGATAACAACAGACACCCACGCCAATCGTTTATATATAACACATTCCTGGCGGATATGTTGATATACAGCCGTTCGCGTGGAGTATCTGCTGAATCATCTCTCTCCTTTAAAACTGCTAATTTTTATGAGCGAGAGATAATACGCTTTTACTCCAATAAGAGATAAAACCACTTTCCACCAGTTCCATCACGCTGATGGGCGGAAAGCGTGTGACAAAGATAAATGATTTATTTGGAATATATTGGAAATAAGGTAATAAATAATCAAAGGTACGTACCTTACAATAGAAACAGACAAAAGAAAAACAAGTCTGTTAATAAGCCCTCAACCCATAATCGAATCTCATCTTCTTGCTATCTTTCACTTCAATTTTCAACAAATTACTTCCTTTCCGCAAGTAACGGCTGTAATCGCTGATATTGTATTGATTATATTGCCTGGTCTGCTTTGCCTCCTGCGCAAAGACTTCCACTCCATTCAACCAAACTTTGGCTTCTCCGGCAACATTCAGCCATAGAGACAAATGATTGAAATCATTCTCCACCTTAAAAGTAGCTTCTGATACTACCGTAGAACGAGGAGGACAGTCGAAAGGCAAAGAAGTCATTTTCAGCTCCTGACCGTTCATACCGACAAGGCGGGTGTTCTTGCTTCCGTTCTGACTGTCGGCAATCAAAGTAACTGCTTTCGCCGGGGTGATTTCATACAAACGGTTGTGCATCAGGTGTAACAAGCCTTCCGGTATTTTGGTTACTTTCCGGTCGTAAGTAATCAAGCCGTTCACTTCTCCTTCCACATCAGTGGTTTGTGTATAAACAGCCGCACTCAATCCCTGGGCAATCAGCGTTTCCAAATCATATACCAGACGGCCGTAGCTATCAATCAGAGCCATTGCTCCGTCTAAAATCATTTCCACATTGGCTTTATGACGTGCTCTTTATCTACGGTGATGTTGTATATGCCATCGTTTCCTTTCTTCAGGATGAGCGGAACAATACGTGTTTTACGAGGGGACACGGTAGAATCCGAACGATGAACGTGGTAAACATAGTAATATTTTCCATCCAGCCCTTTAAATACATCTCCATGTCCTGATCCGTTTTCTCCTACGAGGCTGCGATGAATAATCGGACTGTTCGGATGCTTTTTCCACGGACCGAAAGGGGAAGAAGCAGTGGCATAGCCTACCGAGTAGTCGATATTCATAAAATGATTGGCAGAATAGAAAAGGTAATATACCCCGTCCCACTTCATAACAGTCGGTCCTTCCATCACCGGTGCGGACTTGTAGTTCGGAGTCTTTTCCCAAGGCTCCGTACAGTCCATACATTGTTTCAATGTTTCCGGTTTGATACTTCCCTTCTTTATGTCAAACTCGGCTACCCAAAGGTAATTGCCTTTATTAAAGCGAACATGATATAGGTAGTATTTCCCATCATCGTCCTTGAACAGGAATGAGTCTATATTTTTAGCGGAAGCGTCTATCGGCTTGACTTCCTTTTGACGAAAAGGTCCGAATACCGATTTTGAGGAAGCAATTACTGTTTGCTCATTAGCGGTATAAGTGAAATAATAAGTTCTTTTATCCTTAAAGTATTGAGGTGCCCAGAAGCCTTTTTCACCATACGTTTGATCTCCTTTCCGCAGAATCAGTTGTAGAGAAGTGCCATCAGGCACCGTCCAATGCTCCAGATCGGTCGATTCGAGGATAGCAAAGCCCTGCGGTTCCTGATTGCGTGTGCCGGTGAGGTAATACTTGCCGTTCTCCACAAAGATAGTAGGATCGGCATACATAATTTCTTTCCAATCATCAGCATACAATTGGAAGGCAGACATAAATGTCACTCCCAGAACAAGTGTTACTCGTGATAAGATTTTATTGAATGTATTCATCAGTCTGTATCTTAATTGTTATACCATTTTTATCAATTCAGTTCCCATGCCAGACAAGGTTGTTCACCGTTAAGATTCCATATAGAGGTATCCCAGTCGAGAGCACGAATAGCTTCCATCAGGTTATCAATGGTAGTCAATCCGTTATAACGATCTACCGCAGTGATTGTACCTACGTTTACACTGGCCTGGTCAGGCAATGCGGGATTACCAGAGAAAACACATTCCATAGCAGGATTAGCGTAACAGGAATAAGCCACATTCTCGCTGTACCGTCCACATACCTTACCCGATTTGGGTGCAGCTTGAGAGAATAAATAGGTGTTCCATGCTACGCAGTGATGAACGGTAATGCCGGACCCTGTTGTATTATTAGCGTTACCCATGATACCTCCCACCTGATTTTGTGCAGATACATCGCAGTCGCTCCAACAGTAGGATATAACAGAGGTAGTAGAAGCACCGGAGATAGGTTGTACCCATCCGGCAATACCACCGCCCGGATTAGGCGTAACCATAGGAACTGCCTTCATCACTCCGTGAGAATAACAATGAGAAATGGTGCTTCCAAGCAACCGGCTGGCAATACCGCCGACACACGATTGAGTAGTAATATCACCTATGTGATAACACTGTTCGATAGATGCTCCCTCACGCACTTCACCGCAAATACCACCTGCCGACCACAATGCAGTAATCTTCGTTTCCGAACCACATTGATAAATCTTGCTGTCTGCTCCATGAAGTCGTCCGCAGATACCGCCTGCCTGGCCATCATCCCATGCACCGCTGCCCGAAGTCAGATTGATGGTCCCCGACACTCGAACATTCTCCACTATACCCGCACCGGAAACGTTACCCGCCTGTCCGGCTACAATACCCGTAAGCTTCTTATCAGCAGTAACTTGCGCGTTCGTAAACGTCACATTCGCAAACCGTCCCGTCAACATACCAAAGAAACCCTGATAACCGGATGAAGAAGATGTTATTTTCAAGTTGTTGATGACGTGTCCGCAACCGTCGAAATCCACAGGTTTAGCAGCAGTGGCTTCCACAGGAGTCCAGTCCATACCTTGCAGATCGATATCTGCCCCCAAACGCACATAGGTAATCTGTCCATCCTTGAGGTATTCACCGAGCTTGGCCAAATCCTTGGCCACAGTGATGATATACGGATTACCGATACCGCCCTGCTTTTGTTGCAGATAGAAGGTCATAGTACTCTTCTCTTCGTTGACGGCAAGATTATCGGACTTCAGTTTCAGACCGAGCACATATTTCTTGGTGTTGTCCAGTGTAGTAAGATCGTGGAAACGCAAACCGACAGTGTGCAACACATCGTCGCCCTTGAAATCGAGACTATTGACATCAAGGTCGTAGTTAGCCGCAGGCAATAGTGTGTATTCCTCACCAAATGAGTGAGCATCGACTACTGCAAATTCCGCTTTCGCTTCCTTTTCGCAATGGCTCTTTTCTACCATAATGGTATATTCATATTCCGGCTCATCCAGGTACAACTCATACTTACCAGTTTGATAAAGTGACAAGGTTATATCCGAATAGGTAACTTCAGCCTTTTCCGGTTGTGTCAGATCCATGACTTCTCCACATGAAATCAACGAAAACGCCATTAACGACAGGGCAATAGGAATATATCTTTTCATAATTCAATTCTTTTAATGATTAAAAAACAGGAACAACCACACCAACATTGTCAGCCGACAACCACACTTTATCATCATCTATACGAACCACTTCCATCTCCATTTCTTCTTTGAGGAAGGAAACTCCTTGGAATGAGAATTCAGTCTTTATCTTTTGACCGATAACCGCAGGTTTCCCGGCAAACTTCACATGAATATATTTGCTTTGATCCGAATTTTGCAAGCGATAAGTCAACCGTTTAGGATTAATTGCAGCCTGGATTTGTTCCTGCTCTGTAAAAGAGCAAACTCCGTCCAAACTATAAAACCCAACTTCGGCATATCCTATTACATTCTTTTTATCAACTCCGTTTTCGGCATATTCCGTCTCCGCACAAGAGACGAAAGCCAACAAACATACCAACATTACATATATTACTTTCATAAGCGAATAAATTTAAGATAATTACTTTCTAATAGTTGTCGACAACACTTCTACCGATCCATCCTTATAAGTCACTTCGGCGGTAAGTATTTGTCCGTTCAGGTTCTTATTCACTATATTGATTTCCTGTCCATCCAGCTTTACTTTATAAGATGAGACATCAGCCGGCAAATTTAATATTTGTACTAACATATATTCATCCACTTGTTGATATTTCAACAAAGGAAACTTTCCTGCCACAGCCTTGGTCTTAACATCGTCCTCCCATAACACAGCATCATCTGATTTCAGCAATGCTACATGATAGGTCGTTCCGGGAACAAGATTTTCAACCAATGTATAGTCATTCTCCGAATCAAGTGACCGACGTACCACTTCTGTTCCATTTTCATCTGTTACTGATAATATGCCTGTTTTATCGGCTCCATTACCCCAACTAATGAACAATTCCCGTTGCCCTCCGACAAGACTGGAAACTACCAATCCATCCCGGGCAGCTATGAAATCAGGATATAACAATGGATTGGGATTATAAGATCCGTCTGTATCAAGTCCTAAATAACGGGAAAAATAAATTCCTCCAAGTTCCCACATTTCAGTATTCGCATCGTAAACAGCTCTCGCCCCACCGGGAACCACGCTGAAACGTCCGGTAATGGCATACGTATCGTATTTCTTGAACACCTCATAAAAAGTTTTATACCAGTTCTTCGGATACCAGGCATAACTCTCAAAAAGGCTCTTGAACTCGGTAGCACTAACCGGTGTACCGGCGTTAGCTTTTTCGGCTATCAGATTAAGATATTCGTAAATTTTCATCCCAGCCGTATAACCATGCTTGGTGCCCCATTCTCCCAGCACATCGGCTACATGAGGATTTAAAGCACGCACCATAGAAAATTCCGTGCAAATCAGTTTCTTTGTTACACCATATTTATTGCGAATAATGTGAAAATCGTCTTCCGCCTGATTTATATTCAATGCGTGAACGTGCAAGTCGAGTCCTACAACATTAGGATTGTTATTAACCACAGAGACTACCGCAGGTACCGTTTCGCTCTTCGGCAATTCGGACACACGGTTCAATGCTCCGGCATAAATATCAAATGTCCAGCCATTAGCCTGTTTCCAAGTAGTCAACCGATTGGCAAACTCATTCAGAAATGCCCGATAATCCTCACCATCCGCATGACAAAGATCGGTATCCAATGCATTCTCCCATTCCGGTTCGTTACCCATGACCAAGATGTCAATGTGTTGTGCCATCTGATAAGTTTGTAGCAACACTTCCGTTGCACGGAATATGTACTCCATTTCCTGAGTCCCCACTTTAGGAACCGTGTCGGTATATAACTCAAAAGGAATTTTCAGACTCAACATGAATTTCACACGATCGCCTAACGCTTTCTTGGCCTGAATAAATTTCAGTGTAGGGATATGTGTTCTGATGGCATTTTCTTTCACGCCTACAATCTTCCCGTCTTCATTTTGAAGAAACAGATTGGGGATATTGACAAACCCTCTCACCCAAGTTACTTTCGATTTCTTCAGCATCTCTATTTCCGTAATCGGGTAGTCGATATTTTCATTATAGTTCGCTCCCAATTCTTGTGCTTTTGTCCCTATCGAACATAAGAACAGCAATACAAACATCCAAAAAGCCTTCACTTTCATATACATATTTTCTTTCATAATATATCACTTTAAAAAGATAGTACTCTCTATTTTACACAAAACTGATAGATACAAAACTGATGACAAACCTCTTCCGGATTCAAGATCGTAGAGGAAAATGCCGGCTGATTGGAAAAATCTGCCAAAGGAGACCCTGAATGACAAGCAATCAATAATATAAAGAGGAAGAAAAAAACAGCATTTCCCATATCATCAATCTTCAAGGTTAATTATAGTTCGACATCGAACATAGCAAAGATAGGAAAATAAGTTCCTATAGAATAGAACGATTGTTCTATCACTGGGATTTATGTTCAGAATGGACATTTGACCTTACTTTAATGGTTCTTCTTCTACTTCACTGCGGTAGTATCCTTTTACTTCAGCAAAGAAATTCAGCTTCAGGGAGTCCAGAAGTTCGGGATGCTGTGCCGCCACATTCTGACGTTGAGTCCGGTCAGCTTTTACATTGAATAAACCGTATTCACCCAGATTACCTAATTCATTTCCGGTCAGGTTTCGTTCGAAACCTTTATAAGGAGGCATCATAATCCAGTCGCCCGAACGATAAGCCATACGTCCCTGTGCTTCCAGCACTACATCTTTGCGGGCAGTCTGTTCTTTTCCGAAGAAAGCATTCAGGTAGTTCCGACTATCCAGATCTTCCGGCAAATCAGCATGTACCATCGAACCTAGAGAAGCAAGAATATCTACCTGGCAAACCAGTGCATCGGATACGACCGGTTGAATTTTTCCTTTCCAATAAACAAACAGAGGAATATGCGTACCACCGTCGAACAAACTATATTTACCTCCTCGCAGCCCTCCTGCAGGAAAATGATCGCCTGCCAGTTCGAGAGCACCGTCTTTATATCCATCATTCAGAACCGGTCCGTTATCGCTGGAGAAGATAATCAGTGTTTTTTCCAACAGTCCTTCTTTCTTCAAGTGGGCAAGCAGTTCGCCGACACACCAATCTGCCTCAACGATGGCGTCACCACGAGGCCCCATCGTTGTTTTGCCCACAAAGCGCTGGTGGGGAGCACGAGGTACGTGAGGTTCGTGTAAACCATAATACAAGAAGAAAGGAGCATCTTTGTGTTCAGTTACAAAGTGCTTCACCTTATCTACAAAATAGTCGGCCATATCTTCGTCTTTCCAACGGGCTTTCTGCCCGCCTTTCATATATCCGATACGGGGAATTCCGTTTACTATAGAGTTATTGTGTCCGTGTGCCCACTGCATTTTCAGCATCTCCGGATGAGAGATGGCAGTCGGTTCGCCCTCAAAATTATGCTCGTAACTCACTTCGATAGGGTCGGCCGGATCAAGCCCTACTACATCACCGTTTTCCACATAAACCGTCGGGACACGGTCGTTGGTCGCTGCAATCAGGCAAGAGTAATCGAAACCGATCTCTTTGGCACCCGGTTTGACGGTTTCGTTCCAGTTGACATTGCCGTCTCCCATCCCCAAATGCCACTTTCCGATAGCTCCGGTCACATAACCGCATTGCTGCATCATCTTCGGCAAGGTAAACTGATTTTCATTAATGATAAGAGGAGCATCTCCCGGCAGGATTTTTGCATCCTTATTTTTCCACGGATACATTCCGGTCATCAAAGCATAACGGCTGGGAGTAGAAGTTGCCGAAGTGGCATATCCGTTCGTGAAACAAACTCCGCCATGAGCCAGACTGTCGATATTCGGAGTATGAATCGTAGTAGAGCCGTAAGCGCTGACATCGCCAAATCCCAGATCATCGGCAAGAATCACAATCACATTCGGCTTTTCTTCTACGTGCTGTGAGGTACAACCTACTAAAGACAACGTAGGAACAAGATAGATTATCTTTTTCATAATATTATGTAGTTAATAACGATGCAAATTTAGCCACCACTTATTTATTTATGTAGAACAAATGTTTAATAATGGGGAGAAATGTCCATCCTGCAATTATTCCAGAGAAACAAGGTATGAAAATGCATGGGCATTTTCCTGCTTTTCTTTACCAAACTGCAATTGATGCCCTCCTCCGATGATTAAATATTCTTTTTTTAAGAATCATCGTTTTTTTAAGGAAGGCTATATAGTTTGGAATAGAGGTTGTGCTTAACAATAAAAACTGTAATAGTATACAGGGACAGCCAAATAAGATATTACCGGATTCTGATAAGATTAGGTAATGTTTTATTTTTATAATGAGGAAAATAGTTACCTTTGTATATATCTTATCTTTACACCTAATTTTTTCGTTTATGAAAATAGTAAAGGCTACCTGCATTGTTATATTCATTACCGGACTATTAGCCGGAGTGTTCTTCTCATCCTCTGTTTCCGCCCAAGATATTTCGGGAACCTGGCACGGAAAACTTTCCATTCCCACCGGTTCATTGACTATTGTATTCCACATCAGTCAAACGGAACAAGGCGCTTATGTGACCACATTGGACAGTCCCGACCAGGGAGCCAACCGCATCAAGACACAGACCACTTCTTTCAATGATTCCACTTTAATTATCCAGATACCTGTGATTCATGCTTCGTACAAAGGAAAGCTGAACAGTGATAATACAATCAACGGAACCTTTACACAAGGGATGCCCCTTCCATTGAAATTGAAAAAGGGAGAAGCTAGTCGCCCCAAGCGTCCACAGGAGCCTCAACCGCCTTTCCCTTACAGAAGTGAAGAAGTCACCGTGAGGAATGAACGGGATGGAATTAACCTTGCCGGAACATTGACTCTTCCCGAAAAAGGAACTAAATTTCCGGCAGTAGTAATGGTGACGGGAAGCGGTGCGCAGAACCGGGATGAGGAAATCATGGGACACAAACCTTTCTTTGTCATCGCCGATTATCTGACCCGAAACGGAATTGCCGTACTTAGATGTGATGACAGGGGTACTGCCGCTTCACAAGGTACTCACGCAACAGCTACCAATGAAGATTTTGCCACAGATACGGAAGTAATGGTGAATTATCTACGCAGCAGAAAAGAAATAAATGCAAAGAAAATTGGGATTATCGGACATAGCGCAGGCGGAATCATTGCATTCATCGTTGCCCAAAAGGACCCATCCATTGCATTTGTCGTTTCATTGGCAGGAGCCGGCGTGAGAGGCGACAGTCTGATGCTGAAGCAAGTAGAGTTAATCTCTAAATCCCAGGGAATGCCGGATGCTGTCTGGCAAGGGATGAAGCCTTCAATACGAAACAGATATGCCATACTGCAACAAACAGACAAAACTCCCGAAGAGTTGCAGAAAGAACTGTATGCAGACGTTACAAAAACAATGTCTCCCGAACAATTGAAAGACCTAAATTCCATCCGGCAACTATCCGCACAAATCAATTCGATGACTTCTCCGTGGTATCTTCATTTTATGAGATATGACCCGGCCCAGAATTTGAAGAAACTAAAATGTCCGGTTCTAGCTCTGAACGGAGAAAAGGATATTCAAGTGGATGCCGCCATGAACCTGACTGCCATCCAGGAAAGAGTCACCGGAAATGGAAACAAAAATGTAACAGTCAAAGCCTATCCGAACTTAAATCATCTGTTTCAGACTTGCGAAAAAGGAACATTGGCTGAATACGGGCAGTTGGAAGAAACAATCAATCCGGAAGTCCTGCAAGATATCATTGAATGGATAAGGAAACAATAAATCTATTTATCATATACTTAGCAAATACACATTTCTCAATATTACATTCTTTTCTTGCTAATTCTTGCAAATATTTGAAGAATTTGCAAGAATTAGCAAGAAAGTAAATGACTACAATTTACATATACTACATAAATCTCCCGTCATCAGTTTACACCGACATTGTCTAAATTGATTTAAATCAAAATCCATCTCATCGAACTCACCCTGAAAGATTTTGTTTTACCTTTGCAGCCGAAATGAATAAGCGGCAAATAATAGTAAGGTAAAAAGGTAACAGGTATTAAGGTTAAGTTTGGTATGAAGAAGAGTCTTATTGCATTGGCGTTCGGCACACTGGGATTAGGTATTGCCGAATTTGTAATGATGGGAATTTTGCCCGATGTAGCAAAAGATTTAGGCATTAGTATTCCTACCGCAGGGCATTTCATTTCTGCTTATGCATTAGGCGTCTGTGTCGGCGCACCTGTATTGACATT
Organism: Bacteroides luhongzhouii; assembly: GCF_009193295.2. Classification (NCBI taxonomy): domain Bacteria; kingdom Pseudomonadati; phylum Bacteroidota; class Bacteroidia; order Bacteroidales; family Bacteroidaceae; genus Bacteroides; species Bacteroides luhongzhouii. Next base: position 1,174,701 of record NZ_CP059973.1, read on the forward strand.
GGCTCGCAAATATCCACTAAAACATATTCTGTTAGTATTAGTTACCTTAATTATGATAGGTAATATCTGTGCGGCTATGGCTCCCAATTATTGGGTATTGCTCGCTGCCCGCTTCATCTCCGGTTTGCCTCATGGTGCATACTTCGGAGTAGGCTCTATTGTTGCCGAGAAACTAGCCGACAAGGGTAAAGGTTCGGAAGCCGTCTCCATCATGATTGCAGGAATGACCATTGCCAACCTGTTTGGTGTACCTTTGGGAACTTCCTTAAGTACCATGCTTTCCTGGCGTGCCACTTTCCTGTTGGTCGGTATCTGGGGAATTGTTATTATGTATTATATCTGGCGATGGGTTCCTCATGTAGAAGGTTTGCAAGATACCGGCTTTAAAGGGCAATTCCGCTTTCTTAAAACTCCGGCTCCATGGCTGATTTTGGGCGCTACGGCACTAGGCAATGGCGGTGTATTCTGCTGGTATAGCTACATCAATCCGATGCTTACCAATGTGTCCGGCTTCTCCGCAGAAAGCATTACGCCTTTAATGATCCTTGCCGGCTTCGGTATGGTAGTGGGAAACCTGATTAGCGGACGTCTCTCCGACCGCTATACCCCCGGAAAAGTAGGAACTGCCGCTCAAGCACTTATCTGCATGATGCTATTGCTTATTTTCTTCCTTTCTCCATATAAATGGGCAGCCGCCCTATTGATGTGCCTTTGTACGGCAGGACTATTCGCTGTATCCAGTCCAGAGCAGATATTAATTATCCGCGTATCAAAGGGAGGAGAAATGCTGGGAGCAGCCTGTGTGCAGGTTGCGTTCAATCTCGGAAATGCTATCGGTGCTTACGTAGGCGGACTGGCTGTTAGTGGTGGATACCGCTATCCGGCTCTGGCGGGTGTACCATTTGCTCTGATCGGATTTACTTTATTCCTGATTTTTTATAAGAAATACCAGGCAAAATACTAAATAGCTAGTAAAAGCTGTACTACTTTCTGCTACAAGATAAAATTCACTTTAAAGTCTTGTAGAATTATATTTTTACTCATACTTTTGTAAGGTCTGTTAAGTCTTGAAAATGGGAATGAGGAAAGATACGCTTATCGCAGTTATTATGGGAGTAATTAGTATATTTACTTCTTGTAATCCGCACCCCAATCTATCAAAGGCTGACCAACTAATAAATTTTTATCCTGACAGTTCCCTGGCATATTTGAAAGCTATCCAGCATCCTGAAAATATGTCCCCAAAGGATTATGCAAAATGGTGCCTATTAGTAGCTCAAGCAAAATATAACAATGCTCAAAGCTTAGTTCCGGACTCATTTGTTTTTAAAGCTTTTGATTATTTTTCCAAAGACACATCCGACCCGATACTAACAGCAAGAACATATTTTTATACAGCACTTATCAGTAAAGAAATAAGAAACATAGAGGAAGCTGCTCAACACTTATTAAAAGCAAGAGATTTCGCGGAGAAAGCAAATGACTACAATCTAGCATTCAAAATTTCCCATGACTTGTGCGACATCTACTCTAAACAAGGATTATTTGATTATAAGTTAACAGAGGCATGGAGAGGATATAATTATGCACAGATTTCTAAAGATAGTCTGTCTATTTATTATGCATTGGCAGATCTGGGACATGCTTATTCTACCAAAGAGCAAATCGATAGCGCACTTTATTTTTTCGAAAAGGCATTCCCTATTGCTCAAAAAGTACATCCCAAAGCCACCTCTTCTGCTTTAAACGATATATGTTATGCATATATAAATAAAAAAGATTATATTTCCGCACTAAAAATCTGCAATGAGGCCATTGCATGTGAAAAGGATTCAATTGACCGATATAACAATTACATTATCAAAGGAGTAATCTTTCAAGATATACAACAATATGATTCTGCTATCCATTATTTTACCCTAAGCGGTAAGAACCAATATATATATGCAAAAGCACTCAGTTATAGTTATCTGGGAGAAATTTATGAAAAAAAAGGCAACATTCTTAAAGCGTTAGAATTTATCAAAACCTATGAACTATTAAGAGATTCGATAGAAGATCAAAACCAAAGCGTGGCAATTATTAAAATGCAGAATCTATTTCAAAACGAAAAACTGCAGAAAAACAACAAAGAACTATCTAAAAAGATGGAAGAAATTAGTTTTCTTGTATATAAAATAAGTGCAATTGCAGCTTTCGCGTTACTAATTACAGGATTATGCTACTTCATAACCTACAAAAAGAAGAGTGAACGCATACGAAAACAAGAAAAAGAAATATCTCAAGCCAAAGATAAACTACAACAGCAAGCTATAGAAAATCTTCAAAAAGAAGAAAAACTATCTTCACTACAAGCAGACTTTTTACGCAGATTAGTGGCTATCAACATTCCATCTCTAAATAATAAAACAAACGATCTCGCTATCAAACTTTCTAATGAGGATTTTGCTAATCTGGAAAAAGATATCAATGCTACTTTTGATCAATTTACAGTAAGACTAAAGAAAGAATATCCACTACTCGACAAAAATGAAATCCAGTTCTGCTGTTTAATAAAAATACAATTAGATTTAAATACCCTTGCCAATATCTACTGCAGAAGTAAAGCTGCAATTAGCAAAAGAAAACTTAGAATCAAACAAGAAAAACTAAACATTACAGATAAAAACATCTCTTTAGATGATTTTATTCAAAGATTCTGAAATATCCCTCCTTACATTAACATCTATTCATAATAAAAGCATTTAATTGCCATTTGTCCAATGGTAATCTATACCTATTTACATTAATATATTAATTATTAGCGATTTATATAACATCTATTGTCCAATGCTTTTTTTGTATTCATAAATCATATTCCATAACTTTGCAATATCAAACGTAAGCAAAATCAGATTCTATAATAACATCTTGATTAAACTATTAATATATAATATAAAATGTGATATAGCAAAAAAATCAATATTAATTATTTAAAACTAGAATTATGAAGAACCTAATTTGGCTTAGCGCATATCTTATCATAAGCGCAATTTTCAGTTCTTGTTCAAAAGACGACGAAAACACCTCTATTATTCCGGAAGGAGAAAAAACAAATGTAAATGTATCATTAAATATTGCTCCTATCAACGCAATGGGAACCAATATAAATGATAACAGAACTTCTATTGAAAACTTTTGGTTATTAGAATTCGATCAACAAGGTAAGAATGTTGCAGTTATAAAAGAACTACGATTCAGTATCAACTCTGCAGAAACAGTAGAATTAGTAGCAGGGGCTAATATGAAACTGGTAGTAATTGCTAATGTAGATAAAAGCATTGTTTTCCAATTAGGAAAACAAACCTATGAAGCACTAAAGAATACTATTTATACATTACCAGTCAATTCATCTAACGCAATTCCGCTAGTAGGAGAGCAAGTAGTTTCTATTACCAAAGAAAATCAAACATTAGATGCTATCACATTAGAACGAATTGCAGCTGAAGTAAAATTCACTATCAATAATACCTCTTCTGACTTCCAGCTAACTTCCATAGCATTAAAGAATATATATAAAATGTATTACTTTAGTAAGGGAACATTATCCCAAGGTAATATTGCAGACTATAGTGAAATCCCATGTACTATCGGTGAAGAAAATTATACCCATTACATAGCGGAGAACCTAATGGGAACAAATTCTAATATCACAACAGACAAAGACAAGGTAACAGATAAACTAGCGACTTTCATTGAAATTGTTGGTGAAAGAATGAGTGAAGGCAATAAAGAAATAGCAACTTTCAAAATGTTCATTGGAGAAAATGAAAAAGATTTCAATGTAACAAGAAATAATGCATATAATTACAATATTAATCTTAATCTGGCAGATGCCAGTGATAAACGCATCACTATTGAAAAGATTCCATTAGAAGGCATTGCAGCTGAAGCTAACTGCTATATACTGAATCCAAATTCAGAACATGAGCTACTGGTTCCTGTGAAACGAGTAAATGCATTTTGGGGAACAGAAGAAGGCGGCTTCAAAACAGATCATATGTTGAATGACGGAAACAACCAAGGAAAAGTAACTAAATGGATTGCCCGTATCATAACAAAAGATAGTTCCAAGGAATTACTGAAATTCACCACCCAACAAGGAAGCTCCGCCAATGATTATATAGGAATCAAACCTACAGGAAACGAAGGTAATGTATTAATAGGTATTTACGACGCAACAGCAGGAGAACCTGCTCAAGACGCTAAACCATTATGGAGCTGGCACATTTGGATTACAGATTATAATCCGGGAGGAGATATTAATGGAATAATTCCTGCAATTTCTCAAAACCCTGGAAAAGCAGATGTTACAGGAGGAGCTATCTACCGTTTTGGGGGAATTGATAACAATCAAACGAAAGATGGGTCCACCCAGGCAATGATGGATCGCAACTTAGGTGCACTAAGTGCAACACCAACTGACGGTGCGAAAACGATCGGTATGTATTATCAATGCGGTCGAAAGGATCCGATAATGACTGATTGGAGCCAAATCACTAAGTTAGGAACCAGCTCTTTAGGGGGAGACGTTTACTCCATTCATATCAAAACAGCAAAAGGTCCCGTATCTAAAGAAACAGCTGTGAAAAACCCGGATACCTATTTCTTGGGAGATGCAGACCATTTTACTTATAAAGACTGGTTAATTGAAGGCAGTGGTAGTACAGAATTATGGTACAAAAAGAGTGATGAAAAAACCAAAACACTATACGATCCATGTCCGGCAGGCTGGAGAGTGCCTTATAAAATGAACACTTATGATGAAATAAACGGAGAAGACGTTGACAATGGTATATATCTTTGCCCTAATAATAGTTCCATAAAAACATTTTACCCGTTTGGAGGACATTTAAATGCCATTACCGGTCAATATCCGGGAGGAAGTTTGTTTGAATACAAAACTGCACAAAATGGTTGGCTGGGCAGTTATCCGGACAATCCTAATAATGCCTATAGTTATCATATATTCTCTGCAACATTAGTGGACGAATATGACGGACCATTCTTTCCCATCATGCCTAACAATGCAGACGGCAGATACTTAGGTTATAGCGTACGTTGTGTAAAAGAATAAATCACCAAAGAAAACAGGTACATGAATAAACACATTATTCTATTATTTATCATATTGTGCATTGGCCTTACAAGGGCCAGTGCACAACATAGTATTACCGGTAAGGTGCTAGATGCTACTAACCAGGAGCCTATCCCATTTGCCAGTGTCACTATAAAGAACGTCAAGAGCGGAACAACTACTGACAATAATGGTACTTTCACTCTGAAAGTAAATAATAACGATATTCTTATCGTCAGTTTTATGGGATATGAGACTAAAGAGGTTAACATTGGAACACAAAAGAAAGTCACGATATTATTATCAGAGTCCTCTGTTTTATTGGATGCTGTGGTAGTCACAGGATTTCAGAATCTCAAAAAAACAACTTTCACCGGCTCTTCCGTTAAAATCAAAGCTGATGATATTAATTTGCCTGGTGAAACAGACATAAGCCGTATGCTGGAAGGCAAAGCTGCCGGAGTATCGATTCAAAATGTATCAAGCACTTTCGGCAGTGCCCCTAAAATACGTGTACGTGGCGCAACATCTATCAATGGAGAAAACAAGCCGCTGTGGGTAGTAGATGGAATCGTCCTGGAAGATGTAGTAAATGTATCTAATGACCAACTAGCAAGCGGTGATCCGACAACCCTGCTAGGTTCCTCCGTAGCAGGTATCAATACCAACGATATCGAAACAATTGACGTATTAAAAGATGCTGCCGCAACAGCATTATATGGAGCCAGAGCTATGAATGGAGTAGTTGTAATTACGACTAAAAGAGGAAAAGAAGGAAAACCACGTATTCATTATAGCGGAAACTACACGGTACGGGCCAAACCACGTTATTCAGAATTCAATATTATGAATTCGGCCGATCAGATGTCTGTGTATGCAGAAATGGAACGAAAAGGTTTATTAACCTCGGACATTGTAAACAACCAGTCTTCCGGTATTTATGGAATCATGTATAACAGAATTAACACATGGGATGAAACAAAACAACAATACCTTTTAGAGAACACATATGCAGCCCGTCACAACTTTCTAATGGAACACGCAGCAGCTAATACAGACTGGTTCGATTTGCTATTTAGCAATTCCATAATGAATGAACATACATTAAGTGTATCAAGTGGTTCGCAAAAGTCGAAATCCTATATTTCCTTAGGCTTTTTGAACGATCCGGGATGGACTGTCGCCGACAAAGTGAACCGAGTCACAATGAACTTCCGAAATGACTACCAACTAAATGACAAAATCGGATTTAGTTTTCAAACAGTAGGTTCTGTCAGGATGCAGAATGCTCCAGGTTCATTAAGTCGTTCCAGTGATGTTGTAAGCGGTATTTCCTCACGTAATTTTGATATAAATCCATTCAATTATGCGCTAAACACAAGCCGTGCATTACGAGCATACGATTCAACTGGGGAACGGGAATATTATACACTCAACTTTGCCCCATTCAATATTTTAGAAGAGCTCGATAACAACTATATCAAATTGAATGTAATAGATTTAAAAGCCCAAGCCGAATTTAACTGGCAAATTATCAAAGGATTGAAATACAACTTTACCGGAGCTATCCGCTATGTACGTTCAAAGCAAGAGCATGAAATACACGAAAATTCTAATATGGCAAATGCCTATCGTGCAGCCGGCAATTCTACCATTCGGGAAAACAATCCCTACCTCTACAAGGACCCTAGTGATCCGTCAGCCGAACCGATTGTTGTTCTCCCCAAAGGGGGATTCTATAATACTGCCGAAAACTTATTATTAAATTATGATATTAGAAACTCTGTTAGTTTCAGCAAAATATGGAATGAGAAACATGAGTTCAACGCATTATTAGGACAACAAATCAAATATTCCGATAGACAAACGAACAGCAACACCGGCTACGGATTCCAATATGACATGGGAGGCACTGTTAGTATGAACTATCTTATAATGAAACAAATGATCGAGCAAAATTTTGATTATTATTCAAGAGCTTTGACATACGATCGTTTTGCCGCTTTTTATGCAAATGTTGATTACACCTATGACAGACGATATTCCATCTCCGGAACAGTACGGTATGACGGCTCCAACACAATGGCAAATTCCAGTTCAGCCCGCTGGTTGCCTACCTGGAATATCAGTGGAAAATGGAATATAGGTAATGAAATGTTCATGAAAGACTTTGTCTGGTTGGATGCATTAGCGATACGTGCCGGCGTTGGATTAACAGCCAGTATGCCTCCATTATCAAATGCAACACCTATTTTTATAAATTCTAATACTACGCGCCCAAGTACGGACATCGAATCAGGCATTGAAATTTACACATTAGGTAATTCTGATTTGACATGGGAAAAGAGTTATCAATCTAATTTTGGTTTTGATGCCACTTTCCTTAAAGGAAGGCTCGACTTCTCTTTTGACTATTTTATCCGAAACAGTTTCGACTTGTTAAGTGTAATAAAAGTCTCCGGAATTGGAGGAGAAAGATATAAATGGGCCAATAGTGCCGACTTAAGCGCCTCCGGTTTCGATATAACATTGTCAGGAAAACCTATCATAACAAAAGACTTCATGTGGTCAAGCTCCTTCACTATGGGATATTCCAAAAATGAAATCAAGAATTCAATGCAACAGCCACAAGTGAACACGTTAGTGGAAATCACAGGAGGAAACAAAAACGGATATCCGGTGAACGGGCTTTTCTCTATACCATTTGCCGGTCTGAATCCTGAAAATGGTGTACCAATGTTCTATGATGAAAATGGTGATATCACCAGTGATATCAATTTTCAAAGTACCTCGACGGATTATTTGAAATACGAAGGACCGACAGACCCCAAATATACAGGAGGATTTAACAACTCCTTTACTTGGAAAGGAATCTCATTAGATATTTTCTTCACTTTCCAAGCCGGAAATGTAATCCGATTGAATCCTGTATTTAACAGCATTTATAATGATTCTCAAGCAACCCCCAAAGAGTTCTTTAACAGATGGGAATTCAGAGGAGATGAAAAACATACTAATATTCCTGCAATAGCTGATAAAGATCTGATATCGGATTTAAGCAGTACTTATCCTTATTCAGCATACAATTATTCAGATATACGGGTAGCGAAAGGGGATTTCATCCGCCTTAAATCATTATCTTTAGGATATACCATTCCGCAGAAGCTTTTTAAGTCGTGGAAGTTATTCTCAGATATTCGTTTACGAGTAACCGGCAAAAACTTATGGTTACTATACTCTGATAAAAAATTGAATGGACAGGACCCTGAATTTGTCAATACCGGTGGTGTGGCCCAACCAATACAAAAACAAGTTATTTTTTCATTAGATGTCAGTTTCTAAATCCTCCTTATACAATGAAAAGAATTAGAATATACTTATATATTGGAATCATATCCTTTTGCACCAGTTGCTCTGACTTTTTGGACAAGGTGCCCGACGAACGAACTCAAATAGATTCTCCGGATAAAGTATCCGCATTATTAGTAAATGCGTATCCGAAAGTCTCTTATGCAGCTATTGTCAACACTCGTTGTGATTACATAACCGACTTCGGAAGTGTTTACTCGGGTGCGCAACCAGGAGCCTTATTCAGCTTTATGGGTGAAAATTTCTTATGGAAAGACGTAATAGAAAATGGGAATGACTCTTTCGAGAAATTCTGGACAGGATGTTATGCAGCTATTGCAGTATCCAACCAGGCGCTAGCTTCTATCGACGAGCTGGGAACTCCTTCAAGCATAATCAACCAAAAGGGAGAAGCACTCATGACAAGAGCCTTCTCACATTTTTGCCTTACTTCACTCTTTGCCCAGCAATATGATGAATCAACTGCATCGCTATATCCGGGTATTCCTTATGTAGAAAAACCCGAAACACGACCTGTAGAACAGTATGAACGGGAAACGGTGGCAGACACTTATAGAAAAATCACAAAAGATTTTGAAGACAGCTATCCTCTTATGACAGATGGAAGCATTTACACTGCTCCCAAATATCATTTCAACAAAAAATCAGCCGCTGCCTTTGGTACCCGCCTTTATCTATTCATGAAACAATACGACAAAGTACTTGAGTATGCCAATCAACTCATTTCCATACCGTCACAATTTGAAACATTGACGGATAGTAAAGGAGAACCTCTTAAAAATCAAGATGGCACACCGCAACAATATATCTCAAAAGATGATCCTGCATTTTCGTTTGTAAGCAACAACTTTCATCCTTTTGCAACAACTTACATGGATGCAAGTGGATATATTGAAATGCGTTCGTATTTCTGCAGTTCTTCCACCAATGCCAATTTATTGATTACAGAAGCATTGTCTTCAATCGCCTGGGGAGAATTACCCTTCTATTCAAGATATGGTTTATCTTCTACTGACATTGGCAAGACAATCAATGCAGATAATGTTACAAATGGCATGTGGGCTATTCCCTATTACGGTACATCCAATTTCTACTTCATACCTAAATTTACCCAATTTACTAAACAAGAATCTTTAGACGCATCCAACTTTTTGCCGTATGCCAATATTCCTGTTTTGAGAATGGAAGAAGTGTTATTAAACCGTGCAGAAGCCTACCTAATGCTTAACCAATATGACAAAGCTATCGCTGATCTAAATTTATATGCCAGCCAACGTTTTGTTATAGCAAGAAGCCCGGCATCAAGCAGATACTATGATTCTAAAGAATTATGTATTACACGCGATAAGATACTCAATTTCTATAAAACCAAACTTAATAATACTGATCACTTCATCAATAAGTACAATCAGACAGACTCTTGGAGTGATTTGAAAAAAGGTATCCTACTTGCAATACTTGATTTCAGAAGTATAGAGTTTTATAATGAAGGACTTAGATGGTATGATATTGTACGCTGGAATATCCCCGTCACCCATACCCAGGCTAACGGCAGCAAGTCCAGCTTAATGCCGGACGACGACCGAAGGGTACTACAAATTCCGGAAATGGCAACTATTTCGGGAATAAAACTTAATCCAAGAAATAACGTAAATAATACATGGGAATAAAATGAAAACAACAAATCACATTGCCAAATGGATACAAGCATATTTCATGCTACTATTCTGCATTAGTACTGTTATTTTCACTGCCTGTAATGAGGACAAACTCAATCTTGACCAAGAGATTTATGGATTGGGTGGAAATGACGAGCAAAAAAATGAACTGGATAAATGGTTATATGAAAACTATACCCAAGCTTATAATATCGAAGTGAAATATAAATGGAACAGTTATGAACTGAACACTACTGCCCAACTAGTCCCTATTATGGAACGCTTCGTAAAACCTTCTATGGATATGATTCAACGAGTTTGGTTTGAGCCTTATAAACAATTGGCAGGAGATAAATTTCTTAGAGAAATGACACCTAAGAAAATCATTTTGGTAGGTAGCCCGGAGTATAATGCAGATGGCAGTCAAGTATTGGGACAGGCTGAAGGTGCCCGTAAAATTACATTGTTTGATGGTAACAGCTACAATCCGGGTGATGCAGACTGGATACGTTCTATCATGCATACCATCGAACACGAATTCGCCCATATTCTCCATCAAACCAAAATGTATGATTCCAGTTTCAAAGATATATCAGCCGGAGATTATAATCCGACAGGATGGACTTCCGAAACAGAAGTAAGCGCATTGCTTGCCGGATTCTATTCCCCATATGCAATGTCGGGAGTTGATGAAGATTTCGTTGAAGTGGCCTCACTAATAATGGTGTATGGAAAAGAATGGCGTGACTATCGGATTAATTTACTCGAGAGTTTAACAACGTCTCCTCCTTCAGAAGGTGAGACCGCGGAAGAAACAGCACAACGTATCGCCCTTGCCAATCAGGCACAAACGGCTTTAACCAGATTATTGGCTAAAGAAGAAATTGTGGTCAATTACTTTAAAAATGTATGGAACGTACAGTTTTATGACAACGCAATGGGAAATAAAGGATTAGTGTCTTTAGTACAAGATGCTATTAATCAAATTGTAAATGAAAACACTCCAGAATAAAAAATCATGAAAATAACTTATACATATTATCTTCTAATCTGTGTAGCACTGTGCAGTATATTTTCATCTTGCAGTAATGAGACCGACATTTATATGGAAAATCCTGACAAACGGATTCAATCTAAAATGCAAGAATATACTGATATACTCACAGAAGCCCCCGATGGATGGATTGCAGAAATAAATACCCAATTAGGGGGTATTCATACCTTATGGATGCAATTCACTCCGGACAATCGAGTATCTATGATGTTCGATTATGTAGAATATTACCGTGACTTAAAATCGAGTCCGTTTGAAAGTAGCTATATACTAAAAGCACTACAAGGACCCACAATCTCATTTGATACATATTCTTTCTTATCCATCTTTGCTGATCCAAATCAGTTGATGAATGGTGCCGGACAAGCAGGAACCGGACTGGGAGCAGACTACGAATACGAAATTATATCCTACAAAAACGACCAGTTCCTCCTAAAAGGAAGAAAAAACAAAATGGAAGCTACACTGACTAAAGCTACCAATGAAGAAAAAGAGGCCATCCAAGATGGTGCCTTAATGGAAAATCAGGATCAGGCCCCTATATATCAAAAGAAATACTTTACTTTCAATTATAAAGGACAAGCGTACGATTTTGTATCTAATGGTAGAAAAACCGGTTTCTTATCCGCTTATAACGGAAATCCAACCCTACAAATAGAAGGTTCTAAAATAGACCTGAACGGAAATATCGTAATGATGAACCCGTTAATCCTTGATGGTTACGAAATTTATCAGTTCAACAAGACATCCACCGGATACACTACACAAGTAGGCAATGATATACTTGAAATTAAAGGAGGTACTACACCAATTGTTCCTCTATTCAATGCACCTCCAGGAGCAATTCATCAGACAATGGTAGTGTACAACGATATGCAAAATCAATGGTCATCCGAATATTTTGATAAACATAAAGCTGCTGTTTCGAATTTATTTGCATTCACTCAAACTCAATTCTATATTGTGTATGTTGCCATACACATGTACACAGACGGAAGTATAGTGGAGATTGGTTATAAAATATATCAAAACGGTTCATTAGGAGCCGATACTTACGGATTCTATTATACATTCAACTATCAGAAGAATTCAGATGGTTCTATCACTTTTGGAGATTATACACCGTTCGATACAAGCAATCCTAATCACGAAGAGTTCGACAAATGTCTGTCACCTATTTTAGATGGTTACTTTAAAAAACACAAATTCTTCATTAAAAGCTGGCCGGCTTTGTACAACAATTCCAGCCAATATGTGATGTCCTCGCTAATTCCTGCAGAAGATAAGACACTTGGTGTCATGGTAGGCGTACCTATGACGTTCTAAAGTTTACTTTACATTTATAGGGATGCCTGAAAACGGCATCCCTTACTCATTAAATAGATATAAGAAAGAAGTATTTGTTTTCCATCAAATGCATATAATCTAAAAGAATGCCTATCTTTGCAGTCGATTATCGATAACTAAATAAAAACGAAATAGATAAATGGCATTGCAATGTGGTATTGTCGGACTACCGAACGTGGGTAAGTCGACACTTTTCAACTGTTTGTCGAACGCAAAAGCACAGGCGGCAAACTTCCCTTTCTGTACAATTGAACCCAATGTAGGTGTAATCACTGTTCCCGACGAACGTCTGAATGCACTCGCTGAATTGGTACATCCCCAACGAATTGTTCCTACAACTGTAGAAATAGTAGATATCGCCGGACTGGTGAAAGGCGCAAGCAAAGGAGAAGGACTGGGAAACAAGTTCCTTGCCAATATCCGTGAGACAGACGCGATTATCCACGTACTCCGTTGCTTCGATGACGAGAACGTGACACACGTAGACGGAAGCGTAAATCCCGTCCGCGACAAAGAAATCATCGACTACGAACTCCAACTAAAAGATCTGGAAACGATCGAAAGCCGTATCCAGAAAGTACAAAAACAAGCACAGACGGGTGGAGACAAAGCTGCAAAGTTGGCTTACGATGTACTCGTTCAATATAAAGATGCACTGGAACAGGGAAAATCTGCACGTACAGTGACTTTTGAAACAAAAGACGAACAAAAGATTGCTCACGAACTGTTCTTATTGACCAGCAAACCGGTAATGTATGTCTGCAATGTTGATGAAGCAAGCGCAGTAAACGGAAATAAATACGTAGATATGGTACGCGAAGCCGTAAAAGACGAGGATGCTCAGATCCTGATTGTCGCAGCTAAAACAGAAGCGGACATCGCCGAACTGGAAACGTATGAAGACCGTCAGATGTTCCTTGCCGAAGTAGGGCTGGAAGAGTCGGGCGTAGCACGTCTTATCAAATCTGCTTACAGACTCCTGAATCTTGAAACATATTTCACTGCCGGTGTACAGGAAGTACGTGCCTGGACATACGAAAAAGGATGGAAAGCTCCTCAATGTGCCGGAGTAATCCACACCGATTTTGAAAAAGGCTTTATCCGTGCCGAAGTTATCAAATACGAAGATTATATCCAATACGGCTCGGAAGCAGCTGTGAAAGAAGCCGGAAAACTGGGCGTGGAAGGAAAAGAGTATGTCGTACAGGATGGCGACATCATGCATTTCCGTTTCAACGTGTGATTATCAGTAACCACCGACGACTTATTAATTACTAATTCGCTAACAATATGAAATATCTCATTGCAGGAACGGGAGGTGTAGGCGGCAGTATCGCAGGATTCTTGTCGCTGGCAGGCAAAGATATAACTTGTATTGCCCGTGGAGCTCATTTGCAGTCGATTCAAACGAACGGTTTGAAACTGAAGTCGGATTTGAAGGGCGAACATACGCTCCGGATTCCGGCAACTACCGCTGAAGAATTCAATGGAAAAGCAGATGTGGTATTCGTATGCGTGAAAGGTTACTCGGTCGATTCTATCATAGAACTGATTAAAAGGGCAGCACACAAAGACACGGTCGTCATCCCTATACTGAATGTGTACGGCACAGGACCGCGCATACAAAAGCTGGTTCCGGAAGTTACTGTTCTCGACGGATGCATCTATATCGTAGGTTTCGTATCCGGCACAGGAGAAATCACCCAAATGGGAAAGATATTCCGTCTAGTATATGGTGCCCATCACGGTACAATTGTAAAGCCCGGATTGCTGGAAGCCATCCAACAAGACTTGCAGGAAGCAGGCATAAAGGTAGACCTGTCATCGGACATCAACCGGGATACGTTTATCAAATGGTCGTTTATCTCTGCAATGGCTGTGACGGGCGCTTACTACGATGTTCCGATGGGAGAAGTACAGAAACCGGGAAAGATACGGGATACATTTATCGGACTTTCTACGGAAAGCGCCGCCTTAGGAAAGAAACTGGGCATTGAATTCCCGGAGGACCCCATCAGCTACAATCTGAGAGTCATCGACAAACTTGATCCCGAAAGCACTGCTTCCATGCAGAAAGATCTGGCACGCGGACATGACTCTGAAATACAGGGATTGCTCTTCGATATGATTGCAGCCGCCGAAGAACAAGGGATTGATATACCAACATACCGAATGGTTGCGGAAAAATTCAAAGAACAGTCACTATAAATAAATAACTACCAAGCCTATGTATTCACTTCTCAACATCACCTGGAACCCGAATCCCGAACTATTCAACCTGTTCGGCATTTCTATCCGTTATTACGGATTATTGTGGGCAGTAGGAATATTCTTTGCTTATGTTGTTGTTCACTACCAGTACCGGGACAAAAAGATAGAAGAAAAGAAGTTTGACCCGCTTTTCTTTTACTGTTTCTTTGGTATTCTGATCGGTGCCCGCCTGGGACACTGTTTGTTCTATGATCCGGGATATTATCTGTCTCATTTCTGGGAAATGATCCTTCCCATCAAGTTTATGCCGGACGGAAACTGGAAGTTTACCGGATACGAAGGATTGGCCAGTCATGGCGGTACATTGGGATTGATAGTAGCACTTTGGCTGTATTGCCGTAAGACAAAGCTCCATTATATGGATGTGTTGGACATGATTGCCGTAGCTACTCCAATCACAGCCTGCTTCATCCGTCTTGCCAACCTGATGAACTCTGAAATCATCGGCAAGCCGACTGATGTACCCTGGGCATTCATTTTTGAACGTGTGGATATGCAACCCCGCCATCCGGGACAGCTTTACGAAGCCATCGCCTATCTTATCCTGTTCTTCATCATGATTTATCTGTACAAGAATTATAGCAAAAAACTGCACCGTGGCTTCTTCTTCGGGCTTTGCCTGACTTATATCTTCACCTTCCGCTTTTTCATCGAATTCCTGAAAGAAAACCAGGAAGATTTTGAAAACAACATGATGCTCAATATGGGACAATGGTTAAGCGTTCCGTTTATAATAATAGGTGTCTATTTTATGTTCTTCTATGACAAGAAGAAAAAGAAAATAGCCTAGCCTAAATCAGAAAAAGAGGGATTAGCGGTTCAAACATCACTAATCCCTCTTTTTTTATCAATAAAATAAATACCATTTCCCTCTAATGCCAGGAAAACGATCGAAAACATACCCTAAGACATTATATACATTTTCGCTTTATTTCCCCCTGACTATCTTCTTTATATCATTCAGCTTATTCAGCGCTTCAATAGGAGTAAGATTATTCACATCAAGATTTAATATCTCATCGCGAATCTGACAAAGAATTGGATCATCCAACTGAAAGAAGCTTAACTGCATACCTCCACGATTCTCGCTCACTTCTGCCAACGGCTTACCTGTTATTCCCTGTTGACGATTATCGGATTCAAGTTGCTTCAATATTTCATTGGCACGCTTCACAATGCTCTTCGGCATACCTGCCATCTTTGCTACATGAATACCGAAAGAGTGCTCACTACCGCCACGTTCCAGTTTACGAAGGAAGATTACCTTGTTATCCACCTCTTTCACTGATACATTATAATTCTTGATACGCTTGAAAGATTTCTCCATCTCATTCAATTCATGATAATGCGTAGCAAATAAGGTACGTGCTTTTGCTTTCGGATGTTCATGAATATACTCTACAATAGCCCAAGCAATGGAAATACCGTCGTACGTAGAGGTACCACGACCCAACTCGTCAAATAATACCAGGCTCCGGGAAGAAACATTGTTCAGGATATCAGCCGCTTCATTCATCTCTACCATGAATGTAGATTCACCGACTGATATATTATCGCTCGCTCCTACGCGGGTAAATATCTTATCAACTAAACCGATATGAGCACTTTCCGCAGGAACAAACGAGCCGATTTGAGCCAATAGCGTAATCAATGCTGTCTGACGCAGAAGCGCAGACTTACCGGCCATGTTCGGACCTGTAATAATAATAATCTGCTGTGTATTGCTATCCAGCATTACATCATTGGCAATATACTTCTCCCCTATCGGAAGTTGTTTTTCTATTACCGGGTGACGCCCCTGACGAATATCCAATACGTCATTATCCTCAATAATCGGACGGATATAACGATTCTCACGGGCCACATTGGCAAATGACAACAGACAGTCCAGACGTGCAATCTGATTCGCATTAATCTGTATCTGTGGAATAAATTCCATCAATGACTGTACTAAGTCCGTATATAGCTGCGTTTCCAGAATCAGAATCTTATCTTCCGCTCCCAAAATCTTTTCTTCATATTCCTTTAGTTCCTGCGTGATATAACGTTCTGCGTTGACTAACGTCTGTTTACGAATCCACTCTTTAGGAACTTTATCTTTGTGGACATTACGGACTTCGATGTAATAACCGAATACGTTATTATAAGCCACTTTCAAACTCGGAATACCCGTTTCCTCGCTCTCTCGTTGCTGTATCTTTAGCAGATAATCTTTTCCTGAATAGGAAATTTGCCGCAATTCGTCCAAGTCTGCGTTCACACCATCTTGAATCACTCCACCTTTATTTATCAGTAAAGGAGGATCATTCTTAATCTCTTTGGCAATCCGGTCACGAATAGAAATACAAAGATTCAGCTGTTCGCCAATACGATTCAAACTTGCATTATCAGCTTCCATACATGCCTGTTTTATCGGCTCAATCGCTTGTAAGGCAACTTTCAACTGAACGACTTCACGGGGCGACACACGCCCTACAGCCACTTTGGAAATAATACGTTCCAAATCTCCTATTAAATGCAACTGTTCTTCAATCAGTTCCTTAAAATCAGGCTGACGGAAGAAATATTCCACTACGTTCAAGCGTTCATTGATTGGTCTCTCATCCTTCAACGGAAAAACGATCCAACGTTTCAACAAACGCGCTCCCATCGGGCTGATTGTTCTGTCGATCACATTGAGCAGGCTACTTCCGCCATCGTTCATATTGCCAATCAGCTCGAGACTACGCACCGTAAACTTATCCAGACGGACGTATTTATCTTCTTCAATACGTGCTAATGAAGTGATGTGGCCAATCTGTGTATGCTGCGTCATTGTCAGATACTGCAGAATAGCGCCGGAAGCAATGATGCCATTCTTCAAGTGCTCCACTCCGAAACCCTTCAGATTCTTCGTTTCAAAGTGTTTCAGCAGTTTCTCACGGGCAGTCGTTTCTGTAAATACCCAGTCGTCCAACTCGAATGTGAAGAACTTATTACCGAAATTACCTTCAAACATCAGGCGTTTGCCACGTTCAAAAAGAATTTCCTTAGGGGCAAAGTTATTCAACAGCTTGTCTATATAATCAAAAGGACCTTCTGCCGTAAGGAATTCACCGGTAGAAATATCGAGAAAGGCAACTCCACAGGAAGCTTTTCCGAAATGAACGGCAGCCAGGAAGTTATTCTCTTTATAGTTCAGTACATTATCATTGATAGAAACACCGGGAGTAACCAATTCGGTAATGCCACGCTTCACCAGCTTCTTCGTCATTTTCGGGTCTTCCAGCTGGTCACAGATAGCAACACGTTTTCCGGCGCGAACCAATTTCGGAAGATAGGTATCAAGGGCATGATGAGGAAAACCTGCCATCTCGATAGTTTTTCCTTTCCCATTGGCACGTTTTGTCAGTGTGATCCCTAAAATTTCGGCGGCAACGATGGCATCCGTAGAATATGTTTCATAAAAGTCACCGCAACGAAACAGCATCACTGCATCCGGATGTTTTGCCTTCAAATCCAGAAACTGTTTCATCATCGGGGTGAGGACGATCTCTTCTTCGTTCACGGGTGTCTCCTTTTCTTCTTTATTGAGTACATAATGTGATTATCCTTGCAAAGATAACGGTTTTTCAGCAGAGAATCAACGGTATGCTCCGATTCAATTTTCAAAATTAATGTTACATACCTTGAAATAAGGAGGAGTAATTTCTTAACAAGTAGGAGAAAACTATTAAAACGTGTTATAAAACATGCTATTTTTCTTGGATAATTTGCTAATTTCCCAAGAGTCCGTATCTTTGCAATGTGTTTTTCATAGTATTAGATTTAAGGTTAACAAAGGTTGGAGCAAGGCGTTGCTCCTTTTTTTATGTCCGGACGTTTCCTATCAGAACAGCTATCTTTAAAACGACTCGTTTTTGCACCGTTTTGAATAAATATTAGATGCATCGGAATTTTATTTACTCTAGTAACAAAGAAAAAACGCTTAGTAATAGAGTTCTATCTGACACCCGGGTCTCAATGGTACTGACACCCGGGTGTTGGCATACCTGAGACCCGGGTGTCATAGATGCTGAGACCCGGGTCTCAGATAGATTGTTTATACAGTGGAGAAAAATCTAAACTATATTATTTAATTTCTTTCCGTGCGGATCAGTTTATTTCTATACCGTTATGAGTGAAATTATAAATAAAGAATTAGGCAAAGTCTGCCAATTACACTTCACTTATAAACTGCTCAAAACTATATTTAAAATCCTCATTCAATATTAGCTTATACTCCTTGGTGAATTGATCAAATGCAGTATATGCCATTCCCATACGTTTCAAATCGACCAAAGCTCGGCACTTAACACG
Organism: Bacteroides luhongzhouii; assembly: GCF_009193295.2. NCBI lineage: Bacteria > Pseudomonadati > Bacteroidota > Bacteroidia > Bacteroidales > Bacteroidaceae > Bacteroides > Bacteroides luhongzhouii. The sequence continues at coordinate 1,193,854 of NZ_CP059973.1, forward strand.
AACAGACTCTTCATCTAGCGAATCAAATCGCAAAATACAATTTGAGATTTGTATTCTCAAGTTATCATTTCCAGCAAATTGCCTGCTATCTCTTAACCGACTCAGAAGATCAATCATTGAATCGGAATAATCCGCTTTAAAACTATCTACCCAATCAAATTGCATGTTAGGAAGTAATTGACCAAACGAAGCCAGGCTCAGCAATTTTTCCAGATCTTCCTTATGGACTACATCTAAAGACGCCATCTTTTGTATTAACTGATTAGCTATGGTATAATCATTATATACATGTCCCTTATTAAGAAAGTACCAATAACCATTTGCTGATGATATCTCCGTGTCTCCCACCTCTTCCAACAAAAGACGTATCTTACGTATATTTACGCTACGGTTGTTAGAGAAACTCTCCTCTGATTTATCATACCACAACAATTCCTTTAACTTGATATTGGAAATCCCCTTATTATTCTGATTGGAATAAAGAATAATAACAGACAATAATTGCCGCATAATGGGCGTGAGTTTTCCGGTAATATCTTTTAAATCCCGATTAATTACCTGAAATCCGTTCAGCATATAAATTCCCGGTGTGGTATTCAGCACAGGAGCTTCAAACGAGGAATACAGGTGGTCATTTTCTTGAATTTCTTTCTCACTATTTATATCTAAAACAATCCCTTCTTCTTTTTCACAAATATCTTGTCGCGAAATAGATATAACTTCTTTCTTATCATGCTTTCTGCCATTCTTCAATCTCCACCCGATTCCCCCTAAACCTGCTACACAAATACATATAAACAGCAATTTCCACCAAGTCCCCCTGTTGTCCTGTACCGTCATATTTTGAATAGGCAACACAGGAGATGCAATAGAATAAATATTAGCTTCATAATTATTCCCCTCTACCTGATGAACTGTTACAGCGTAATAACATTTTTCTGAAGCAAGATAAATTAAATCTGCATGAGAATTAACATCCAAGAAAGTATAGGGTATTGTATCACCTAAAACGGTTTCTTGTCCATTCTCCAAATTTAAATCTTTTAAAACCAAAGAAGATAGAAAACGGCCTGAAGAAAAAAATAACCCTTTCGCATGTTCGCCTTTTTCTTCTTCATCAACTATCAGTGTAGAAGCAGCCACTTCGTCACAAAGATTCTCCGGCATAGACCACTTTTTCTCCAAAGAATAGTCATTCAGGTTTAATTTATACAAATCCTTATAATGAACAACCCCATATTCTTGCTTGCCCAAGTCATTTCCCAATCCTCCATAAATATAAATCAGCGAATCGGTCTTCCCAATGGCACTCAAATAACGAGGAGCGATCACATCCGACAACTCTCCCTTTATCACTTCACCCGACAGAGATATTCTATTCAACTCACGGGTATACAAGTGAAACCCATATCCCAGAATTTGTACAATCGATGAATCTTTTTGATTGAAAAACCGATTATGTTGTGTATAGGAAGACTGCCTTTTCCGTTGGATAGGAATAGACCAACTTTTCGTTTGAAAATTGAAAAAAGACAGATTCTCCCCATCAGGCTTCTCAAAGTCATAATAAACCAACTGGCTACCTTTATCTTTCAAAGGAACAAAAAGAAACTGGTTAGTGATCCGATTTACATCAATCAATGGCGAGAATATATATTCTTTGGTTGTACTCTGTATTAAATCATATTTGACAATGCGATCTTTTGCAACAAAATAACAGGCAGACTGAGGTTCACATGGAACGGGAAAAGTCTTGGATGAGAAAGATAACGTTTTCATATGTTTCCAATACATATGCCTATTAATAATCCATTCCGGATTGGATGTAAAAGCGGTCATCCGCTGAAACTTATCCTGAAGCAAAGTGTCAGATACTGCTTGTTCCAACGACCATTCATATTTTACGCAGCCAGGTGCCAGACCGATCTGCACATCCTTCAAAATAATAGGAGCCACGTCCGAGGTTGTGTAAGAAGCCAATTTATTTGCACCAAAACAAACCTTAACAGAATGATTGTCCGGGAAATTAGCTTTCTCTTTAGAAATAAGAAGACCATTATTTCTGACATATAATGTATCATTCCCATACTCCAGTTCTATCTTTATCCTGTTCCATCTATGAATATCAATTGCTGCGGAAGAGTGCAGCTTTCCTAAATATTGCTGGTCTTTGATAAAACACAGATAAGGCTCTTCGTTCACAGGATTAACCAATATCAGATTGAGACTACTGCTATTACCGATAATCATGCGGCATACATAACCAAAATGTTCGCCTTTTTCCCTAATTTTCAAATCAAAAGAGACTGATAAATAATCTTTAAAATCCACTCCCTGATTACCGGACGGTATGATGAATGAAGTACGTTCATCTTTTGAATATTCATATGCACGAAAAGAAAGGCCTCCGAGATTTTCACCCCCCCAAATGACTATAGCCTTCGAGATAAATAAAATATAAAGTAACAGTCGGATATATTTCATAGCAGAAGCTTATTTGAAGCAAAGATATAAAAAATATGTATCTTCAATCTTAGGATATTAAAATAATATAGATACTCTGCACCAACAATGAAAGATATCCGGCTGTTATAACTCCACATCCCTAGCGAACCGGCATTCGGGATGAGCGCAGTTCTCCTCTCAAATATTTAGCTGCTTCACCTGCCAGCCAAAGATAATGATCGGCTGTCTCTCCTTCATAAGTGATAAAAGAACTTTCACCCACCGGAGGTGTATTTGTACATTTAAAGAAAGCCGTCCCCTCATCTATCTCATCAAACATTGCCAAATAAAGACTCTCCGCTCCTGCATCTACAGCACCTGTCACCTGTTTCCAAAAGAAACGTCCCCCCAATCTCGGAATCATGTTTTGCGGAGCATCTTTTTTCATATTATGCCAGCTAAACCCCGGAAACAGCACTGGCATATAATCCTTGCCATTCGTTTTACACCACTTTATATCTTCCTCTATCAATTTTCGAAAAGGTTCATACGTATTACTATCAAAACGTCCTACCAACCATGGATGAACAATATCCGCCTGTTTTACCAGTTCAAGTAATCTCGTATCAGAGACAGCATCTATCGTTAATGTCCGCCAATGAGTAGGTACACCTACCAATATGGAACAACCTTCACTCTTCAGGAAATCAATGATTTTCTTTACCTGCTCATATCCATATTTACGGTGATCATTAAACCCTATTCCCCAAACAGCGACCAACGGTTTTCCGTGATGATAAACATAATGATTGTTGCTCCGGGAAACTAGTTTATACTTCTCACACAGCTCTTTCCAGTCACGTATCAATATATCTTCTTCACCGGCTTCCATACCGGAAAGGTCATACATCAGGCAAATTGCCCGATCATACTTTTCTGCCGAAAGAACAGCATTATTCAATATTTTATTATAATTATCCTTTCCTTTCCGATTCCGTATAGAAACGACAAAACGTTGCATAAATACCCCATCAATTCCATATTGCTGCATCCACTTAAAATGCAAATCCGTAGTGGAGGCATCATACGAACTGAAGACCTTTGCAGGTGTTTCATCAGGTAACTTAAAAGCTGTTTCATAAGTTTTCTCATATTCCGAAACATCCGGCCAAAGATCAATGGTACATTTGCCCGGTTTGAACTCTTTCTCTTTTTCAAAATGCTTCCAACCCAGCCCGGCACCGTCTTCAGGAGTATTAAACCAACCCTGATACCCTGCCATCACTAAATTCTTTATTGATTTGAAACGGACACGACTCATCGACTCCGTCGTTTTTGTCGCCGGATCAGACATCGCCACCTCTTCAGGAAGTTGATTTAAGGCAATGAATTCACTAACAAACCGGTCCGGATATACTTTCACTAAATTCAAACCTTGATAACCCGTCCCCAATACTTTGCCTACCGGGCCTATCGTTATCATTTCCAAATTACCTTCCTTTCCATAAGCATTATTATGCAGATGCCCCGAAAAAACGGCATTCACTCCATATTTCTGAAACAAACGCACATATTTTTCTCGCATAGGCAAAGAGAAATTTGAATAATTTACAGGTTCATCCATCCGTTTCAGAAAAACAGAGCAATGAGTAAAAACAAATCTGAATCGGGCATCCTTCGTTTTCTGCAATTCCTGTTCCAGCCACTTAAATTGAACTTCTTCCCGCTCCTTGTCCTCTTCTTTTATTATATTTGAATCAATACCTATAAATGCACACTCACCATACCTGAATGAAAAATGAGTTTCTCCGTAGTTTTTTTTATAATTATCTATAGACGCCCGGCTAACTTTACCTATATCATGATTTCCCGGAATCATATAAACCTTTACTGAAGGGTCTATTTGAGCAATCATTGACTTATAAGCGGCAATCTGTTCCTTACTCTTCGAGTTATTCACAAAATCACCGGTTATCACCACAAACGGAGGTTTCAACCGATTAATAGCTGTCACAGCCTTATTCATGGCCTCTGTTTCCGCAGAAATACTCTTGTTATTATCCATGAAGCCGAATTGAGGATCACTCAGTTGCAAAAAGAAAAAAGGCGTGGAACCGGCAGCTACCCCTTGGGATATGAAAATAGCCAAGAGAAAACAAATGACCGTTATTATTTTCTTTCTCATAAATTATTTGATTGTTACCACGGGATACAACTATCTGATGTATCCCGCTATTAATAACTCTTATTTCTTAAACTGATTTCTGGTTGTCTTCAGAAATTCGGATTTGTTCTCCTCTGTCGGTTCCAAATTTGTCCCTTTCTGGTAATTATTCCATGAATTGACTAACACAATATTCTTACTTCCGATATTCCGCTTAGCTACATTACAGAAATTAATATAATCAGCTGTCTCTCCATCTTGTCCGAAAGTATATTTATAACTTGAAGTCGAATTGACACGGTCATTATAAGAAGGAAAGATACAAGGGACAAAGTCTGTATTCCATTTGGCAATTGTAGTCTTCCAATTGGCCCAATTCAAATCAATAAAACTGAAAAAGGCATAATAACGGTCATACATATTCGTCGACCAGTCATTCACCGTCACTCCATCAAAAGAAGCAATCTGATGTTCCTCATAATTCACCGGAGCTACCCAACCGGTAGTAAATTCTCCAATCGTATAAAGATCATACCCCAATTCTGATACAGCCTTCTTCAATGCCGGAATGACCAAAGAATAATCAATACTCTTCAATGCAGAAGAAGAAAGGTTAGACGGAGTTATTAAAATTACCGGTCTTCCGTTCATTTTGTAATAGGCCTCCTCATTAAATAAAGGTACTAAAGTATTCGTAAAATCATTGATCATCTTATTCAAATTCTCTTCCTCGTGAAGCGGTTTGTCATTAGATACTTTCAGATGTTTGGTGTTATAATTGATCACTAAGCGGACTTTTGCATTGGTTGCCGTACGTGCAGCTTTAAAGTTTGTAATCAATGTATTATCTGCCGAAGCTGCATCCCAGGTAAATATAAGAAAGTCCAAGGCAGCCTCATCCGCCCAAGCAAGCTGTTGCTGTAACACTCCATTAGTTGTAGACAAATATTCACCCAACAAAGGAGTACCGGCATATATTTTCTTACCGGACTTTAACCAGCTGGAAGAGGAAGTTATATTGGTATAATAAGCACCGACTATCGCATCCACAGGTAAATCCGTCTGTGGTATATCATACACATATTTGCTCTTATCAGGAGCCAAATGTTCGTCTTTATCACAAGATACAGCTAACAAAGCGATGAATCCGAGCAATATAATAGTTATCTTTTTCATATCCTTCATTTTTTAATTATTCGTCAAATAAGGGTTAGTCTTAGTCGGCAATGCAAACCATAACTTAGTCGACATGGCATCTTGTCCACCATCGAGATTCGCAATACCTTTCGTCAATTCATATTCATTGTTTGTTTTCTCGCTATCGGGATATACCAATCGCTGAGGAATATAAGCGTAAGGATTATCCTTGGTGCCGGCATTCACAGCACCATATCCGGTCTCCGGTTGGAAATGCGGTGGGAATTCCAATACTTGGCTACGGCGAATCAGTGTCCACGCATCCAGCGATTGATAAAACATGGCTATATATTGCTGCATGATAATCTGGCGATAAATCGGATCAGGTTCATCAGATGTAATAGCGGAAGATACAATGCCGATAAAATCTTTATAATAATCTTCACCTTCTTCTGTAACCGTCAGATCTGTCAATGTATTCCATTTAATTCCCGGAGTCTGAAGATAATTATTTACTTTCACACCGTCTATGTCGTATTGAGCCATTGAAGCGTTCACACCCGCATTGTAATAAGCTTCGGCTGTCTGCGAACCACTTCCCAGACCTTTATGAACCAATTCACTTTTCAACAGGCACACTTCTGCATAATTCATAATTACTTCTGCATAACTTTGCTCCGTGAATTTATCCTGTAATTGAGAGTAATCATCCGCCGTTTTTCCACTGTGCGGATTGGGAGACAAGCTGACTCCCGAAGGCAAATTAGAAACTTTCGGTTGTCCCCAATAAGGTGCCCAATGGAAGTTATCAGGCATAGAAGCAGCATTGGCAGGAGTGAAAAACTTCTCCAACCGCGGATCAGCATAGGGAGCCATATACATCAGAATCGATTCACCGGCAGAGTGAAGCTTATCCAAATTACTTTCACGGTTGATGACCAGATAATCATAAAAATAATTTCTTGTATCTGCGTTATCTCCCCATTGCAAAAGACAATTATCTTCGTTACTTGTCATCAAGTTCTGTTCATTTTCCATAAGTTCATCAATCACTTCAGTCGCTTTCGAGCGGTCGGCATTACAAATACGTACCGCCAAACGCAAACGTAGTGAATTGGCAAACTTCTTCCATTTCAACAAGTCACTGGATTTCTGGCCTGAAGGAAAAATAGGGTCTTTTTTATAAACATCTCCATCCATCTTCAACCCGTCGGCACATACTTTCAGATCATTCAGCATAGCATAATAAATATCCGATTCTTTATCGTAAGGCACTCTTTCTGCAGCATTAAAAGCCTGACTTTTGGGAATACCTCCCCAAATAGAAACGGCTTGTGAGAAAAGATAGTTTTCCCATATTTTAGCAATAAGTACACGATTGTGATATTGCTCGTCATTTCCCATTTGCGTTTGTATAAAGTGAACAGGAAAAATCGCATAATTATATACATTCTTCCAATATGAATCATTGGTTGAACCTTGATTTCCATACCGTTGCACCTGTCCACCGGTAGCTCCACCATAATAATGGCTATAGTTGGCCAACAACACTTTTTTCATGCTTCCGCAAAAAGCATTCAGCGTATAATAAGAACTCGTATTGAACAAATATTCTGGATTAATCTCATTAAGTTCATTGGGATTGGCATTGGCAGATTCAAAGTCATTCGTACACGAAACGAAAGAAATGGCCATTGCCGCAAAACCGGCTAATAATATTTTAATCTGTTTCATAATATTCTATCTTTAGAAGGTTAGTTTAATATCAAATCCGACAGAAGTCACGGGCGGCATTCCTCCATATTCTATACCTTGAGCATTTCCTGATGAAGAAGAAGCCTCCGGATCTATGCCTTTAGGAGTGTTTTGATGAAGAATAGCCAAATTACGTCCTACCACAGCCAGTCGTAGACCACTAATCGGCAATTTCTTTATGACAGACTTCGGAAGACTGTAGGCAACAGAAAGTTCACGGAATTTAATATAGGAAGCATCAAATACAGACCTTTCATCAAAACTGGCATAGCGGTTATTAGGTTTGACAAACAAGAGACAGGGCGTTCCGTCTTCAAAATAAGCATCCGGATATTGATAACCGGAAGTTGCCTTCGCACTACTCTCACCATAAATCACATTACTCAAATAGTATCCTTCACGTCCTTCGGCAGATTCGGCAACAACACCGGCTGTTGTCGCTCTATTCCATGTTCCCGAATAAAGAGTTCCTCCAATACGTGCATCAAACAGGAAACTAACTGTAAAATTCTGAATTCTGAAATTGCTTCCAAAACTTCCCGTCCATTTCGGCTCGGCACAACCCAAATACTGCGTATTATCCGTTACCAATATTTTACCTGAAGAATCGACTAATTTACGTCCCTGGTCATCACGTTTCCAAGCACGTCCCCGAATGACTCCATAAGGCATACCTTCTTCCAGCATAATGCTGACATTACTTGATTTCAATAATTGCACATTGGGATTTCCGTCCACCACCTTTATCACTTTCGACCGATTACGCGCCCAGTTGATATTCGCATTCCATTCAAACAGTTTGGTCTTGACCGGAGTGGCAGATAACACAACTTCCCATCCTTGATTACGCACATGACCTGTGTTCAAAAACTTATAACTGTAACCACTAGGTACAGGTAACGCAACTTTCGTTATCAGATCATAGGCATCCGAACGATAATAAGTTACATCTACACCCAAACGATTATGGAAAAAACGGAGATCAGCTCCAAGTTCCAAAGAGCGGTTACGTTCCGGCAAAAGTTGGTCATTATTCAAAGTTGTGCTGATGGTTTGCAGAGGTGAACCATTATAAATGCTACCCAACTTATAGGTTTGATTAATCCGATATGGATCTGTGTCAGAACCGGCATAAGCAAAAGAAGCACGAATCTTACCGAACGACAAAATAGATGATTTGATTTTAAACGCATCGGTAAAAATAAACGTAGCACCAAAAGAAGGATAAAAATAAGAGCAATTATCCAGTGGTAAAGTAGACGACCAGTCATTGCGGGCCGTTACATCCAAATAGATATAACTATTGTAACCTAATGACAACGAACCGTAGGCAGAACGGATTATCTTCTTAGATTGCAGCTGAGAAACACTAGGATACTCATTCGAGTTAGAAATATTTTTGAAATCAGGAACCAATATGCTATTCACGCTTTCCGTTCTTTTCTCCGAGTTACGTTCATATCGGCTAATACCGGCAATGGCATTGACTGATATCTTATGAAATGTTTTATTATACATCAATAATGCTTCAAAATTAGTAGAAGTACTGTTATTAATCCAGTTCTTCATGCCACCGTCCACATCACTACGTGCACCCAAGTTAAAGAACTCCATTCCCTTCCACCAATAAGCATCCAGTCCGGCCTTACCTACCGCCTTCAAGCCCGGAAGTAATTTTATTTCCAGATTCATCGATCCGCTCACCCTGTCACGCGTGTCAGAGTTTGTATTTTCATAAATATTCCAATACGGATTATAACCACGTTCACCAATCGGAATCATTTCATTTCCATTTTCATCCTTATAATGTTTCAATACATCAATAGAAAGCGAACGAGGAAGAGTAACAAACGCATATATAGGATTCTTATCCGAACCGTTCATATATTGACGGTTATCCACCTTCTCATGCGAGTAAGTCATTTTAGAATCTAAAGTCATCCATTTGGTAATCGTATTCATCAACCGGAGATTGAATATATCTTTAAAGCTTTCATTGATACCGTGTACCACACTATTCCCCTTACTTCTTGTATAAGATACGCGATAATTATTCTTTTTCGAACCACCTTCCACAGCCAACGTATGTGTGTACCGATGGGCAGTTTCATAGAAATCCTTCACATTGTCCGGATGTGAAGAATGAGTGGTAAGCACACCATCATGCCCATAGATAACCTGATCCCACAAAGGTGCTCCCCAGCTACGCAATTTAGCACCTGCAGAAGAATTATAACCACTGAAATTCGGTAAATCTGTCTGTAGCCTGTTACCATTAGGTTGAAGCGTCAGTTTGTGGTCAAGCAAATAAGAGTTTTCTCCCGTTCCCCAACCATTCTGATAATCTAAAAACTGATTCACTTTTTCAAATTGAAAATTTCCGCTATAAGATACTTTTGTTTTTTCGAATGTGCTCGAACGTTTAGTTGTCACCAATACAACCCCCTGTGCTGCACGCGAACCATAAAGTGCAGCTGCATTCGGTCCCTTCAGGATTTCAATACTTTCAATATCATCCGGATTGATATCCGCTACCGGATTACCAAGGTCGGTAGAACCTGTACCACCATCAACAGTCACACTTGTATCACCCGGTTCGTTTTCAATAATCATGCCATCAATCACGAATACAGGCTGTGAGTTTTCTGTCAGTGAGCTTGTTCCGCGAATAACAATACGCGCACTACCATTGCTCGTTCCCGGAGGAGTAATGGTAACCCCCGCCACCTTACCAGAAAGAGAAGATATCAGATTGCCACTACTATTCTCTGCCAAGGCTTCCGCATTTACACTCTGCCGTGAATAATTAAGACTCTTAGCTTCACGCGTCACTCCGAGAGCCGTAACGACCACTTCATCAAGAGCCTTCGCCGTGCTGGCCAAAGATACATTTATATGAGTCAAACCGATAATTTTGACCGTTTTTGTCTCCATTCCGACATACGAAAATTTCAATTCTTGACATCCATTAGGCACATTAAGTGTAAACGTACCATTTATATCGGTAATTGTACCTACCGATTTAGCGTTCGTCTTACCATCCGGATCAACAGCCACCACCGTAGCTCCTATGATAGGCATTCCATCCGCAGCATCTGTCACTTTACCCGTTATACGCTTTCCTTGCGCATAACCCGATACACTTATTACTATAAAGAATAAGAATAGGAAATAGTTTTTCATAATACTTAGTTATTAAATTAAAAAATACAGTATTGATTAATGCATTAAAGATGAACCAAAGATATTTTATAGTGATTAATATTAGATTAATATTCTCTTAATGGCGGGAGTTTACAAAAAAATATTTGTAGCAGATAGATTTTAAGGTTACATTAAGCTTTCATTAATCAAACTACCATATATTTACAGCAAATCTAATTAAAACCATCGAAAAATAAAAGAATCTGTTTATGTACAAGAGAAAATTCATTCCGTTAGTACTGTTAATGATTTTAATCGTCAATGGATGCAGCAACAAACAAGAGGTAGTGTTAACTCCGGTTGACTATGTAAATCCTTATATGGGGAATATCAGTCATTTGTTAGTTCCTACTTACCCAACTGTCCATCTTCCCAATAGCATGCTCCGCATCTATCCGGAAAGAGCAGATTACACTTCTGATAAAATAAAAGGCTTACCGGTCATTGTCACCTCGCATCGGGGAAAGTCAGCATTCAGCCTGTCTTTTTATCAAGGAGCAGAAAGCGGATTACAACCGGTATATTACTATTGTTATGATAATGAAGTGATAAAACCCTATTCCTATTCTTCCTATTTTGAAGAAGAAGAAGTTTCCACTAAATTCGCTCCCGCCCACCAGGCAGGAATCTATGAACTAAGTTTCCGGAAAAACGATGCTCCTTATTTAATACTTAGTACTACCAACGGTGAGCTTAAAACTACGGAGAATACCATTTCCGGCTATCAGAACATAGATCATCAAACCAAAGTATATGTTTATATGGAGACTTCTGCACTGCCGGAAAAAACGATGACTGTCAGCAAAGAAGAAATAAACCACGACCATGCTGCCATTAAAGGTAAGAATGTGGGTATCGCTCTCCTATATTCAACAGATATAAAAACAATCAAAGTTCGCTACGGCATTTCCTTCATTGATGAAAAGCAAGCAAAGGCCAACCTACAGCGGGAAATAAAAGATTATGATGTGGAAAACCAAATGAACATTGCCAAAAACATCTGGAACCAAACATTAAATAAAATCAAAGTGGAAGGAATAGACGAAAATGCAAAAGCAATATTCTATACTTCCCTCTACCGGACTTACGAACGGATGATTTGCCTTTCGGAAGACAATCGCTATTACAGTGCTTTCGACAATAGTATCCACAAAGATTCTGTTCCTTTTTATACCGACGATTGGATTTGGGACACGTATAGAGCCGTCCACCCCTTACGTGTTATCATCGAACCACAAATGGAAGCTGACATGATTCAGTCTTTTATCAGAATGGCACAGCAAATGGAACATAACTGGATGCCTACATTTCCTGAAGTTACGGGAGACAGTCGTAGAATGAATTCCAATCACGGTGTAGCCACTGTTATCGATTCATATATAAAAGGAATCCGTAACTTTGATTTATCAGCCGCTTACGAAGCTTGTAAACTTGGTATCACTGAAAAAACATTAGCTCCGTGGTCAGGCATAAAGGGAGGTGAAATTACAAAATTCTATTGGGAAAACGGATATTTACCGGCATTGGCACCGGGAGAACAAGAAACAGCCGGCGAAGTACACCCATTTGAAAAACGCCAACCGGTAGCCGTCACTCTAGGTACATCTTACGATGAATGGTGTCTGGCACAAATAGCCAAACAACTTGGATATGAGAAAGACTATAACTACTTTCTACAAGGGAGTAAAAACTATCGGAATATTTTCAACCCTGAAACAAAATTCTTCCATCCTAAGAATGCAAAGGGTGAATTTATAGAACCCTTTGATTATGCCACTGCCGGCGGACTGGGTGCCCGTGAAGCCTACGGAGAGAATAACGGCTGGATATACCGGTGGGATGTACCTCATAATATTGCTGATTTAATTGAACTGATGGGAGGGAAAGAAGCATTCAGAAATAATCTTGAAACGATGTATAACACCCCATTGGGCGAAGCCAAATATGTATTTTATGCGCAATTACCGGACCATACGGGTAATGTAGGTCAATTTTCAATGGCTAATGAACCCAGTATGCACATTCCTTATCTGTACAACTATATAGGAGAGCCTTGGAGAACCCAAAAAAGAGTAAGGACATTGCTCGATGAATGGTTTAGAAATGACCTGATGGGACTCCCGGGCGACGAAGATGGCGGAGGAATGTCAGCATTTGTAGTCTTCTCCATGCTAGGTTTCTATCCTATTACTCCTGGTTTGCCTATTTATGTCATCGGAACTCCTATGTTTGAAAGAGCAGTTATTGAAACAGGAGCGGGCAAATCATTCGAAGTCATTGCGCACAACTATTCGCCGACAAATAAATATATCCAATCAGCCAAATTAAATGGCAAAGATTGGAACCAGTCCTGGTTCGAACATAAAGAACTGATGAATGGCGGCAAACTGGAATTTACAATGGGAAACACTCCCAATAAGAATTGGGCGGCAGACAGTGTGCCCCCTTCTTTTGAAATGAATAAATAACAGAATATGAATAAAATATTATTTGTCCTTTTATCGCTTTTGACTTCTCTGCAATCATACTCCCAAGAGCAAAATGAAAAAGAAGTTTCATTTCTCTTGTTGGGAGATATACACTATGATTTATTGGAAGATCACGATATGGAATGGTTATCCACCAAACCGGATGATCTGCGCCAAGTTACCAAAGAATATTCAGTATTCACGAAAAATACATGGCCGGAATTCTCCCGGATAATCAACGGGAAAGTTCAAAAACACCAACCGTCAATAAAAGCCGTTCTGCAAATGGGGGACTTGTCAGAAGGATTGGCCGGTTCTCCACAAAAAGCAATACAGATGGCTAACAGTGCCTTTAAAGCTGTCAACAAAATGAATCTGAAAGTACCTTTTATTATGACTAAAGGTAATCATGATATCACAGGGCCAGGGGCTAAAGAAGCTTTTGAAAAAGTATACTTACCCAATATGGCAAGATTGGCAGGACATCCATCCTTACAGTCAGCCAATTACACTACTACTCTTGATGATGCATTATTTGTGTGTTATGATCCATGGGATCGGAATCCGGAAGGGCTACAACAATTAGAAAAGTCACTAGCCGATTCGAAGGCAACTTACAAGTTTGTCATGTTACACGAGCCTGTGATTCCGGTAAACGAAAGATGCTGGCATGTATTCCGACAAGACAATGCCAAGAGGGAACAATTACTGCAGATCATTGCCAGTCAACAAGCAATCGTGCTCTGTGCACATCTACATCTATACTCCGTTGTCTGTCGAGACACTCCTTGGGGACCTATCGTTCAGATTCTCGTCAACAGTGTCATCAAAGATAAAAATATGCCGGTTCCGAAAAATGTAGTTACAGACTATGGTCCTGAATTTGTAACGGCACACCCACAATGGCAACCTTCTACTCTACAACAGCGTATGGAATGGATTGATAAAGAAACTCCCCATATCCGTTTTTTCAAACAAATGGATTTACCGGGCTACGGCATCCTTTCTATTGACAAAGAAAACAACCAGATGCAATTAGAATATTATGCCGCATTTGGAGAAAAGCCATACGATACAGTCAACATATCCGAATTACTTACTTCTAATTAAAAACATATTAGCCATGAATGTAAAATTTAAAATTCACTTATTTATTCTTTCCTTATTCTTTTGCTATAATCTATCAGCACAAGAAATCGTCAAAGGAGATTTTAAGAACGAAAATCCACAAAGTTCGTATGTTCCTTCATTTGAAATGGATGCTACCGACAAACCTGTCAAGAATGTTATTTTAATGATAGGCGACGGCATGGGACTGGCACATATCTGTTCAGGAATGTATGCTAATCAAGGACAGCTTACTATCACTAATTTAAAAACATGCGGTTTCGTCAGAACACAATCCGCCAACAAGTTTACAACAGATTCAGCAGCTTCCGGTACAGCTTACTCAACCGGAAAGAAAACTAAAAACGGAGCACTCGGAATGGATGAAAATAACCAGGTTATTCCAAACCTACCCGAAAAGTTATCCGGTTATGGCTACATTTCAGGAATCGTTACTACTGACAATCTTGACGGAGCCACCCCTGCAGCTTTCTTTGCTCACCAACCGGAACGTGGAATGTCTAAAGAAATTTGGGCGGATCTTTCTAACAGTAAGCTGACATTCTTTTCTGCCGGTAGTTATGAACTATTTGAAAAACAAGCACCAAACGTTCAAAAGGAAATCAAAAAAGAGTTCACCATCATAGAGGAACCGAATGACAAAGCTATCAAGAAATCTAAAAAACTGGGATATTTACCCACAAAGAGCAAAACGGCTTCTGTAAACGAAAATCGAGGAGATTTCCTTCCGTCTACCACCCAAATGGCTATTGACTATCTTTCGAACAGGAGTACTAACGGTTTCTTCTTAATGGTAGAAGGTGCCCGAATAGATAAAAGTGCGCACAGTAATGATTATTCGGCAGTTGTCCGTGAAGTATTGGACTTTGATAAAGCAGTAGAAGCCGCCATCAGATTTGCAGAAAAAGATGGAAATACATTAGTGATTATTTCAGCTGATCATGAAACCGGAGCATTAGCTTTACGTGACGGAAACATAAAAGAAGGCAAAATGAAAGCAATGTTTGTATCTAAAGGACATACACCAATCATGGTTCCACTGTTTGCATACGGTCCACAATCCAAGCTTTTTGGCGGTGTTCAGGAAAACAGCGACGTAAGCAATAAAATTTTCCAATTACTCGCTAAATAAGATATAAAACAGATCTGTCATTCAAACTGAAATAAGAAAGAGTTTCTTCTATATGAAAATAAGAAATTCTTTCTTATTTCTTTTCTGCCTGATAGACTCCAAATATAATGCAACCAGCCCCCAACAATGTAATCCACGTTATTTGTTCGTGAAGAATGAGTACCGAAGCCACCATTGTGACAAGCGGATTCAAATAAATATAGTTGGAAGCCCTGACGGTTCCCAACTGTTTTAAGACCACATTCCAAAGGACATAACATATCAAGGAAGCCAGAACAGCTAGAAATAAGAGATTGGATAATACAATCGGTTTTAAAAGTACATCAAAGTCCGGTTGCAGCGGATGAAGAAAAAAGGCGGGAAGTATGGTCAATACCCCATAAAAGAATATCTTACGGGTAATAAACAGGGTAGGATAACGCCCTGTCATTTTCTTTATTACCAAACTATAAAATGCCCATGACAGAGCGGCAAGTAAAGTAAGCAAATCCCCTACCGGAGATAATTTAAGTACAAAACTACCGTTGAAGACCACCAGTCCCACCCCGATTAAAGCTAATATGGAACCATAAATCAAACCTTTGGTGGCTTTTTCACTCTTATAAAAGAGAAGGGAAAGAATGGTAGTAAGCAAAGGAGCTGTGCAAATGATGAAAGCGACATTGGATGCTTGCGTGATGCCCAAAGCTGTATTCTCTGTAAAGAAATAGAGCGAACCACCGAAGAAACCTCCTGCCATCAACCAAAGTTCGTCTTTCCAGTTACTCGTAAACAGACGTTTGGGAGAAATCACCCAAATGCCCAGATAAGCAATGAGAAAACGATAAAAGAATATCTCCTGAGGGGTCAATCCGTGATTAATCAGAACTTTGGTTGATATAAAAGTCAATCCCCAGATGGCAACTACAAGTATCGCAATCAGATGGTAATATCCATGCTTCAATTCCATAGTGATGGTGATGTTTGTTTAATAGAGTGCAAAGATAGCGAGAAGTTATGGAATGTTTGTTTGGAGAAGTAACAAAAAGCCCGTACCTTTGTTTATGTTCAAAGAAAGCTCCTAAAATAAGGTATAAGTTATGGAAAAATATATAGCACCGGACAGGAAACGTATCCCATACGGCATGATGAACTTTGCAGTAATCCGCCGCGACGACTGTTATTATGTGGACAAAACCCGGTTTATACCCATGATAGAAGAGGCGGACAAGTTTTTCTTCTTTATTCGCCCGCGCCGTTTCGGCAAAAGTCTCACAGTAAATATGTTGCAGCACTATTATGATATACTTGCCAAGGATAAGTTCGAAGCGCTGTTTGGCGACCTTTACATCGGAAAGCACCCTACACCTGACCGGAACAGCTATCTGGTGCTGTATCTCAACTTCTCCGGAATAGTCGGTGAACTGCACAACTACCGCAAGGGCTTGGATGCACATTGTGGCACCACCTTTGAGAACTTTTGCAAAATATATACCGACTACCTGCCACAAGATACGGTAGAAGAATTGCGGACAAAAGAAGGAGCAGTGGAGCAACTGGACTTTCTCTACCAGGTATGTGCACGTGTCGGACAGAGAATTTACCTCTTTATTGACGAATACGACCATTTCACCAATGCCATCCTCTCGGATATAGAAAGCCTGCACCGCTATACGGACGAAACACATGGCGAAGGTTATCTGCGTGCCTTCTTCAATAAAATAAAAGCCGGAACCTATTCCAGCATCGAGCGTTGTTTCATCACCGGCGTAAGCCCCGTGACAATGGACCACCTCACAAGCGGTTTCAACATCGGAACCAACTACTCGCTCACACCGGAATTTAACGAGATGATAGGTTTCACAGAAGAAGAAGTGCGCCAAATGCTCACTTACTATTCCACCACCAGTCCATTCAACCACAGTGTGGACGAACTGATAGAAATAATAAAACCCTGGTATGACAACTACTGTTTTGCAGAAGAATGTTATGGTGAAACTACTATGTACAACTCCAACATGGTGCTCTACTTCGTCAAGAATTATATTCAACGAGGCAAAGCCCCCCGGGATATGGTAGAAGACAATATCCGTATCGACTACGAAAAATTACGTATGCTCATCCGGAAGGACAAAGAGTTTGCCCATGATGCCTCCATCATACAAACATTGGTGAGCGAAGGTTACGTCACCGGAGAACTGAAAAAAGGTTTTCCAGCCGTCAATATCACCAATCCCGACAACTTTGTAAGCCTACTCTACTATTTCGGTATGCTCACCATTAGCGGCACGTATGAAGGAAAAACTAAACTCACTATCCCCAACCAGGTAGTCCGCGAACAAATCTACACCTATCTGCTAAGTACCTACAACGAAGCCGAACTCAATTTCAGCAGTTACGAAAAGAACGAACTTGCCAGCGCTCTTGCCTACCGAGGTGACTGGAAAGCCTATTTCGATTATATTGCCGACTGTCTGAAACGTTACACCTCCCAGCGCGACAAGCAGAAAGGAGAATTTTTCGTTCATGGCTTCACGCTTGCCATGACGGCACAAAACCGTTTCTACCGTCCCATTTCCGAACAGGACACACAGGCAGGCTATGTCGACATTTTCCTTTGTCCGCTACTGGATATCTATTCCGACATGAAGCACAGCTACATTGTGGAGCTGAAGTATGCCAAGTATAAAGACCCCGAAAGCCGCGTAGAAGAACTGCGACTGGAAGCTATTGCCCAAGCCAATCGCTATGCTGACACTGATACGGTGAAGAGAGCAGTCGGCACTACACAACTTCATAAGATTGTGGTTGTGTACAAAGGAATGGATATGCCGATATGCGAAGAGGTTTAAAACAAAAAGTAACTCGCATGACAAGCGCATTATGCAAAAAACAAATAAGCTAACAATATGAATGTTTGCCAAAACAAGAGAAAAGAAGGTATGTTAAAACCTTTATAAAATAAAGAATTACCCTCATCACAGCTATCTGTAATGAGGGTAATCACGTTAAAAAGAGAGTTTCGACACATCTCCTTAATATCAATTTCTACATGAAAAACTATCTCAACTATATACTTTATTTGGTCACCTTGTAAGTTCCACTTCCATAGTTCTTTGACTTCATCTCTCCGGGAAGGGTTACGGTAGCGGTAACACCCTTAGGAATAGTGAATTCCCAAATCCAGGTGTCGCCCTCGTATTTCCAGGCACTCTTGATGAGTCCGGCGGCGGAACGATATTCGGCAGTCACGTGTCCCAGTCGTTTATCTGGAATAGGCTTCATGATGATATGTTTGAAGCCGGGAGTGGCGGGATCGGCTGCGATGCCGGCAACGGTTTCCCAAATCCATTCACATACGCATCCGTAGGCATAATGATTGAAG